>CALXNP010000023.1 GCA_944389785.1 uncultured Anaerobiospirillum sp. | reverse complement strand
AATCTCACGAATTGAACCTAAAGCAAATAAGACCAAACCAAAACCAATACCGCAAGATAAAGCATCAACTGCAGCTCTTATTGGATCATGACGGCCTGCAAAAGCCTCAGCTCTGCCCATAATAATGCAATTAGTTACTATTAATGATAAATATATGCCTAAGCTCTCATAAAGGTTAGGATAATAAGCTTGAATTTCAAAACTAACTATAGTTACTAATGTAGCAATTAATACTACATAAAGAGGAATTCTTACCTCTTTTAAAATAAGCTTGCGTAAAATAGAAATAATTATAGAACTTAAGACCATAACTATGATAGTAGCTAAAGCAAGACCTAATGCATTAATAGCTGATGATGATACTGCAAGCAGTGGACATAGACCTAAAAGTTGGCAAAGACCTGGATTTTCTTTCCAAAGACCTTTGATAAAAATCTCAAAATAACCTTGTTTTTTTATACTTACACTTTTGCTATTACTTTTAACATTATTATCAGTCTTTACATCTTTTGTAGCATTTGTCACTGTATCTTTTGTAGATGTTGAAGTATCTTCTTGTAAATTTTGAGGTTTTTGACCTTCAACAGTAGTAAATTGTTCATGGACCATCTTATTTTACCTTACATTTTTTTAGTGTATTAAGATCAGTGGTAGATAATACCTCGAGGGCATCTTTAGTTGCCAATACTACAGAACGAGAAGTAATTGTAGCACCTGTAATATAATCAAAATCACCACCAAATTTTTTTACATCCCAATTAGCATTATCAACATTTTTACCATAGAACTGATCTAGATAATCACCATGTTTTCTGTCAATCTTATCTCCAATACCAGGAGTTTCACGACTTAATTGTATATCTACTTTATAAACTTTAAAATCATGACTAAAACTAGCAATGAAGATAAGAGGATTAGAATAGCCTCTTGATGTACTATATCTTAAGATATAACCCAAAGGTTCATTATTTTTTTTAGCTACATATAAAGTCATATTAGATCCAATTTTTTTATGACTTAATAAATAACATTCAAAGCTATCTTTATTTTGTAAAATATCTTTTGGCAATAAATTATCCATAATTGCTGTCAGCTTTTGTTGTTGATTGTGCTCTATTTTAGCTTTAGTTTCACCTTCAACTTGTAAAATAAGTACTAAACATAATGCAGTAACGAAGGCTAAAGCTAATCCTGCTAACAGTGGTCTAAATCTTAGCTTAGCCATTATTGTAAACCTCCTTTTTTATAACCAATACCAAAACTTCTTCTTTTAGTTAGTACATCTATCAATGGTGCTGTAGCATTAGCTAACAATACAGCAAAAGCTACAGAATCTGAGTATGAACCTTGAACTCTAATTAGTAATATTAATAGTGCACAAAATATAGAGAAAACAATACGTCCTTTAGAGGTACCTGCATTAGTTACAGGATCTGTAATGATAAAAAAAGCAGCAAGCATTGTTCCACCACACAGTAAATGCTCAATACCACTTAAAGATACATTGGGAGCTAAATTATGCCAAATATATCCACCTATAAATATTGTTATCAAAAAAGATAGGGGCATTTGAAATAAAATTACCTTAGTGGCAATTAAAAAAATACCTCCAAGAATATAAGCTAAAGCTAGATAAAAGTAAGCATTAAAATCATGTCCTAAAAAGTCTATATTGTTAATTTGATCATCAATACCTGACTTTTTAGCTGTTTTAATACTTTCCAAGTAAGTAGCACCTGTAATTATATCTGCATTTTCTAAATTAGCTTTAAGCTGCATGCGTAGCTCTTGTGGATCTCTACCTTCTAAAATGATTGACGCACTAGCATCTAAACTAGCTATTTTATAAGCATAAGCACTAGGTGTAACATAGGTTTGATAAAAAGAGCTAGGAGCTGAAATCATTAAAAAGATAAAACCAGCCATAGCAGGGTTAAATATATTTTGTCCTAAACCACCAAAGCAGTGTTTTACTACCAAAATGGCAAAAGCACTAGCTGTAGCTGTAAAGTACCATGGTATTAGAGGTGGTAAGGTTAGAGCAAGCAGTAATGCTGTAACTATATAAGCATGATCTGCTAGATGATGCTTTAGTTTGTAAGAGCGTAAAAAAGCTACTATTACTTCACATATCAACGAGCTAATAAGAGCAATTACAAATTGCCATAAAACACCAAAACCAAAAAAGAAGATAGTGGTAATAAATGCAGGCACAAGTGCAATAATCACATAGAGCATAATTCTTGGAGTGCTCATATTGTCTCTAATATGTGGTGCTGTCTCAATACCTAAATTTTGTTTAGCACTTTTTACTGTAATTTGCATTGGTTTTTATCCTTTCTTAAGTTTAAAGGCAGTTTTTTAGCTGTATTTAATATGTTATTTTGTGTTGTTATAGCAACATTTTTATCCATACTTTCTATAGCTGTGTGTACACCTTTATACTCAATAATATCTACATTTTGAGTATGTTTAACAATCTCACGATTAGTAGCATTGTATCCTTGATAATGCTTTTTAACAGCACCTTGTCGTAAATTAAAAGGTAAAGCAGCTTTAATATTACTGTTTTCTTGTAAGGCTGTATCTGCTTCTAATGCAATATCAAGTTTTATACTCATTTTAGCTTCTTGACGTAATCCTGCATTAGACATAAGCATATTACCTTTGATTTCTACAGGATCAATATTTGTTGCTTGTGTCTCTGTTTGTTTTAATAAAGCAGCTTCACGTTTAGCTTTTGCCCTTGCTCTTGCTTCCTCAATCATTTTGGCTTTTAGCTGAGCATCATCAGTACCATTTTTTTGCATAGCAATTCTTGCTAAAGCGGCTTTTTTCTTGGCTTCTCGTTCTTTAGCTTCTTTTTCTAAACGCTCATTACGTATGGCCATACGTTCTTTAGCTCGTAAATTACGATATTGATTTTCAGCAATTAATGATGCAATAGCCTTTTCTTTCCTAAATTGAGCTGCTAGGCGTATTTTTGATGGACATACAAAAGAGCAGCATCCACATTCAGTACAATCATCAATGCCGCATTTTTTAGCTTCATTATGTTTTTGAGCTTTAGAATAGGCATATAACTGATACGGTACTAGTCGTGATGGACATACTCTTGCACATTTGCCACAACGTATGCAATTCATTTCAGGAGGTGCAAATTCCATATCATTAGTTGATGGGGCTAAAACACAAGTAGTGCTTTTAGTTATAGGCACATCTATGCTTGGTATTGTAAAGCCCATCAAAGGACCACCTAAGATAATTCTTTGTTTTCTTTGAGGGATTAAATTATAATTTGTTAATACAAAGCGTACAGAAGTCCCTAATCTAATTAGTGCATTACCTTTTTTGTGTAATGATGATCCATCAACAGTAACCACACGTTTAATTAAAGGTTTACCGTCAATAATTGCTTCTTTAATAGCAAAAACAGTTTCTACATTATCAACAACGATACCACACTCTGAGGTGTGTTCACTATAAGGAATTTCAATACCTGTTAAAATTTTTATTAAATTACGAGCAGCACCTGATGGGTATAATGTTGGTATAACTCGTATTTGTACTAAGTCTTTTAGATCTTCTCGTTTTTGTAAAGCTAGACTCATAGCTTTAATAGCATTAGGTTTATTGTCTTCAATTGCTATAAGCACCAGCTTAGGTTGTAAAATGTGTGCTACTATATCAACACCTTGAATGATTTCATCTGCTTTTTCTTGCATTAATCTATCATCACAAGTTGCTACAGGTTCACATTCTGCTCCATTAACAATAAAAAGGTTACAGACATTACCTTCATCAATAGCTGCTTGAAGTTTTGTTGCTGTTTGAAATTGGGCTCCACCTAAACCTTCAATGCCACGATCTCTAATTATATTTATAAGTTCACGTGGACTTACTTCTTTAAAATTACTAATGCCATTAAAGTCAACACAAACATCCTTATTATCAGGTTTTATGGTAAGACATAGACCACTAAAACCAGATGGGTGAGGTAGTACTGACATTGCTATTGATGTTACTGTACCTGAAGTACTAGCATGTGCAGGTACATATCGTGTACCACCAGGTCTTGTTAATACTTGACCTGTCTTTACATAGTCACCTACATTAACTAATATTTCACCATCAGGTCCTAGATGTCTATCTAGAGGGATAGTGATTAAAGCAGGAATAGGTAATTCTTCAATTGGAGTATCTTGTGTTCTTTTTAATTCTTTTGGTTTGATACCACCGAAAAACTTCCATAGTTTTCCTTGCATTATTTTAGAAAATTGCTTTGATGCTTCCATATTTTATTTTGTTTCTCCGGTGATACGTATAGACTCAATTTCCCAATTAAAGTTTTTAATTGTAGGCTCTAATCTTGTCATTTCTATACATTTAACAGGGCAGATGTCAACACATTCACCACAACCAATGCACTCTTCCATATCTACTTCGTGTACCATGCGTATTTTGCCTTTAATGGCATCAACAGGACAAACACGAGTACATTTAGTACATCCAGTGCAAGGTTGTTTGTGAATAATAGCTACAGTTCTTGGAGTAAAGATCATATCATCACTATCATCTTTTAACTGCTGAGCATCTACATTCAATATTTTGGCTAAGTTATCTACAGTATCGGGTCCACCTGGTATACATTGGTTAATTTTGGCTTCACCTTTAGCTAATGCACAAGCATAAGCATAACAGCCAGGATAACCACATTGAGCACATTGTACACCTGGCAATGCACCTTCTATTCTTTTTTCAATATTATCACTTACATTTTCTTTTTTAGATAAGAATGATAATAGTATGCCAATAAAGAGCAAACAACCAAAAAAGATTAGGATAAATAAATAAGGAGTAGGTAAATTCATACAGCACTTCCTGTAAAACCTGCAAATCCCATAAAAGCAAGTGACATTAAACCTGCAGTAATTAAGGCTATAGCAGTGCCTTTAAATGGAGCAGGTACATTTGAGATAGCCAGTCTTTCTCTTATAGCTGCAAACATAGTGAGTACTAGAGTAAAGCCACAGCCTGCACCAAGAGCATAGATAAATGAATTTAATAAACTATGTTTTAATGTATTGTTTAATAGTACTAGACCTAAAACTATACAATTAGTTGTAATTAAAGGTAAGTAGATACCTAAAGCGTTATATAGATCATAAGACAATCTTTTAATAACAATTTCTACAACTTGTACAGCAGTGGCAATGATAACAATATCTACAATTAAGACCCAAGATAAGAGATCAAGTGGCATTAATACATAGCTATTGACCATATAACAACAAATGGCAGTAAGCACTAAAACAAAGGTAGTGGCTCCACCCATACCAACAGCAGCACTTAGTTGTGATGATACGCCTATAAAAGGACATAAACCTAAAAAACGTACCAGCACAAAGTTATTGACTATAGCTGCACTAAAAAATAATATTAAAGCTTCTATCATATAAATTATCCGCTACAATTAAAGCGTTGTAATCATAAACCAATTAAGGATTTTATTGTGACAAAAAAAACATTATTATCAAGTGATAAAAGATTAAGTATTTTATCAAAACTTGCTATACAAAATCCAAATCCAAGTACAGAACTTGTCTATAATACTCCTTTTGAGCTACTTTGTGCAGTAGTATTATCAGCACAAGCTACCGATATTTCAGTTAATAAAGTAACTCCTGCTTTATTTACTAGGGCTCCTAATGCTTTAGCTATGAGTCAATTAAGTGAAGAAGAAATAGCTTCATATATTAAATCTATTGGACTTTGGAGAGCTAAAGCTCATAATTTAAAAGCGTTATCTACAATATTACATAACAAATTTGCAGGAGAGGTACCTGATAATTTTGAAGATTTAATTACTTTACCTGGTGTTGGTTCTAAAACTGCTAATGTTGTACTTAATGTAGCTTTTAATCAGCCTACAATTGCTGTAGATACACATATTTTTAGAGTATGTAATCGTACTGGTTTTTGTATAGGTAAAGATGCTAAAACGGTAGAAAAGCTTTTACCACAATTAGTAGACGATAGATATAAGTTTAAAGCCCATCACCAGATTTTATTGCATGGCAGATATATATGTAAAGCTCAAAAACCTTTATGTGAGCAATGTGTAATTAAAGAAGAATGTGTAAGTTATAAAAAACTTGGAGTTTAAAAAGCTTAGAAATTGATAAAACTAAAATAAGTTACTATAAGCAGTTAGTTAAATAGTTGCTAAAATCGTATGTTACGATAACATGCTAGTATAAATATAAATGTACAATAAGCTTATATATTTTGAATTTATGATATGACTAGTATCTATAGGTGAAAAATTATTTTACATTAAGGTTATGATATGTTGAAACTATTTTTATCTTGTTGCTTTATTTTAGTTTCTTGTTTTCAATATGCTAAAGCACAAGACATTTTGACTTTACGTTTAGCAACTGAAGCAACTGAAGAGGATATTAGTGTTACAGCAGGAAATTACTTTGTAAATAAAGTTAAAGAATATAGTAATGGTTCAATACAAATTAAATTTTATATAGATGGTAGTTTAGGTAATTCTAAAGATATTATTAGTGGTATAAGGGGTGGTTTAATTGAGCTTGCTATTGTGAGTACCTCAAATTTAGGTGGATTATATACAGGCTTTTTAGCTTTGGATTTGCCTTATATTTTTGATAGTCACGAACATGCATATAAAGCTTTAAATGGGGATTTAGCTATTGTTTTAAATCGTGGTTTAGATAGAGCTAATTTAGTAGCTTTATCTTTTTTAACAACAGGTTATAGAAATATTTCTACTTTAAAAAACCAATATACTCTGCAAATGATGTAAGGAATTTAAAAATCAGGGTACCACAAACTAATGCTTTATTACTTTTTTTTCAAGAGCTTAAAGCAAATCCTGTAGCTCTTAGTTATAGAAAATTAGCTAAGGCATTAGACAAAGGCACAGTTGAAGCTCAAGAGCAAACTATAAGTGCTTTTTATACAGGTAAGTTCTATAAATATCAGCGTTACTTAGCTTTAACTAAACATGCTTTTAATACCAATGTGATTGTTTACAACAAAAGAAAGTGGAATAAGCTAACAAAGGATCAAAAACAAAGTTTAATAAAGGCTGCTATAGATACTAGAGAGCATATTTATGCAAATTGTAGAGGTTTAAATCAAAAATATTTAACCTTACTAAAGAAAGAAGGTATTATTGTTAATGAAAATGTAGATATTAATAGTTTTAAAATAAAAGCAGATGTACTCAAAAATCAATATTTTAATACTTATGGTGACAATATATTACGCTATATAGAGCGAGCTAAAAAAGAGCTTAGTAATGAGAAAAAAGATGCAAATTAAGCTAAAGCCAAGAATATAAATTCAATAGTTTTAGCTAAAGTTTACATCTATAAAAGCTTATTTACATAAAAGTATACATAGCTGTTTAGTAAGTAGTAATTGTGAGCTAAGATATTTAGTACTAACATGATTAATTGTGTAATTATAAGTTGTAATGCATAGGTATTTTGTTTAGATGCTAAAGCTCCTATTTTACGTAAATAAATAGAAGCAAATAAACGAGACAATGCACTAATGCCTATAACTATACAAGCTATAACATAGTTGAAGATAGAAAAAGCAATGATAAAAGCTAAAATACAAGAGAAAATAACTCCCGCTAAACTAATTTTGGCATTCGAGTAAAAAGGATCTAAATTTACATCAAAGCCCAAGCTAAAAGCAAAACATGCTCCTATAACTGTAGCTATAACAAATGCAAGTAATGCAACAACAGCATTGGTACTAAAAGATAAGTTATAAAATGTTACAATAAATACAAAGCTTGGCATTAGAGCTGACATAGCGTAAGTAATACCATCAGCATTACGTTTACTTAATCTGCTGACAAAAGAGCAGATGCCACGATAAGCATCAAAACCAGTTAGTGATGTATAGCATAAAAATAAAATTATAGAAAGTAGACTTCTGCTATAATTATTTGAAAGGTCATAAAATATACAAGGTATAGTTGCTATAGTTGCTATAACTAAAAAAGCAATTCCTGCAGAGCTTGGATAACTTGGTCCTAACGCATTGGCTGTTTTACTAAAAATATTAGGTATTGTAGAAAAACTAAAAGGAGATGCTATCAATTGCCTAATATATAGTTTAATAATAAAAGCTATGGATAAATTTTTAGTACGATAAACTAAGTTGTCAGCTTCATTTTTGATGTTATCTGTATTAGCAGATACTGAAGCTAAAATGTTATCGTCTGCAATTTTGAAGTTTTTATTTAGCTCACTGCTATCTTGCTTAGCTTCTTCTAGTTTAAATTCATCTAACTTAACCTCATCTAACTTAACCTCATCTTTAATACTAGTTTTATCAATTTCATTTTTAATTGCATCATTAAAAGTTTTTAAAGTTACATTAATTTCGTTAGAAGTAAGATCATTTATTTCTTGATTGTTTGTATTTTCAGATGGTTGTTCTTGATAATTTGAACAAGAAGGTTCATTTAAATTATTTTGTTGTTTGATATCATTTATAGTTGGAAATTGTTGTAGCTGCTCAATACTGCCATTAAAAGCAGGAATTGAAGCAGGAGTATAATTGATAAAGGTCTTAGAATTAGCATAGCAATTATCATCTATTTGATACTCATGATTAACTTTATTTGTATCAAAATTTGCAGAGTTTATAAGCACAGAGTCTATGGACTTTACAAGACCAATATCATTTGGCTTATTTGAAAATAAATCATCATCAATGGTAAATTTAGTAAAGTTATTATCTAATACGATAGATTGATTATCATTTAACTTTGATATATTTTTATTTTCATCATTCATAGTTGTTAAGACCTTATTATGCATAAATCCTAATCCTAGATGATACATAGGTATTTAAATAAGTATTTAATCTTACCTAATTCTAGTATAGTTAACAAGATGTCTATATCTTTTATTTAAGTTATAGTTTTTTTATTTACAACAATTTTGTCAGTTAAAATTCATTTATGATTTTATCAACTTATTGCTTAGGCGACAATGTGATTGTTTTTGCTTTATCAAAAAAGATTAGCGGCTAAAACCTTATTCTTTAGGGCAGGGATACAGCTATGCGACGTAGGCACTTTTTTAATCTGGCGTTTCCTGCTGTTCAATATATTGTCGAATAATAGATATTGGAGCATCTTTGTATGAGGAAGCAAAATAAGAGGGAGTGTCTCAAAGCTGTAATTTGACAGATGGATAATTTCTGCTGCGAATGATAACAGATGAAGTGCTTTCAATTTAAAAACAAGATCTGCAATTGAAAGTTTAGGAGGATATAAAATAAGCAAATGCACATATAAAATTGGCGTTGTTGCATAAGAGAAAAGCTGACATCAGGAATAATTTTTTACATCAAGTCTCCGCTTTACTAGACTGGGGTGATGTCAAAATAAATAGGTAGTTAATTAAGTTAAAGAATAGAACTAGTTTTAAATGTACTTAAATTTTTTGTAATTTTTATTTGTTTATAGCTAAGCTGTAGCTATGTTATAATACAAAAATTGTTTTTTTAGAAAAAAGAGTTAATTACCAAAGTGATAAAAATTGAAAATGTTGAAAAAATTTATGCTAAAGGTACCGCTAAAGAGGTAGTAGCTTTAAAGCATATAAATTTACATATTAATAAAGGTGAGATCTTTGGTGTTATAGGTTTATCAGGAGCAGGTAAGTCTACTTTAATTAGAATGGTAAACCTACTAGAAAGACCTACCTCTGGTAGAGTTTTGGTAGACAATAAAGATTTGACTGCACTTGATAGTAAGGCTTTACGTCAAGCACGTAAGTCTATTGGTATGATTTTCCAAAGTTTTAATCTATTATCATCAGCTAATGTATATGACAATATTGCTTTTCCATTACGATTAGATAATGATTATTCTGAAGATTTTATTAAAACTAGGGTACAAGAGCTTCTAGCACTAGTTGGACTTAGTGATAAAGCAGCTATGTATCCTTCTCAACTATCAGGTGGACAAAAACAAAGAGTAGGTATAGCTAGAGCTTTAGCTTCAAATCCAAAAGTTTTATTATGTGATGAAGCTACTTCAGCCTTAGATCCTCAAACTACTAATTCCATATTGCAGTTATTGTTAGAGTTAAGAGAAAAGCTAGATCTTACTATAGTAATTATTACTCATCAAATGGAAGTAGTAAAAGAATGTTGCGATAGAGTAGCTGTTATTGATGGGGGTACAATTCTAGAGTTAGGTGATACTTTAGATTTATTTACTGATCCTAAACAACAGCTGACTAAGACTTTAGTATCAGCAGCAGTGCGCCGAGGATTACCAGAGTTATTACGTCATACTGAAATTGTTAAAGAATATCGAGATGGTGATAAAGCTGTAGTTGAGTTACTTTTTTTAGGACCAAAAGCAGATGCTCCTGTCATCGTTGAAGTAGCTGCATTATGTAATGTTAAAATTAGTATTTTGGCTGGCAGTATCGATCATATTAGAAAAGAACCATTTGGCTTAATGGTAGTAGAAATAGGTGGCAATAAAGAAAAGATTCAAAATGCCATTAAAGAATTAGAAGCAAGAGTTCATAAAGTGGAGGTATTAGGTTATGACCGCCGTCAGCAATTGGCTGAGCTCGATTAATTTTGCACAAATAGGACAATTATTATACAGTTCAAGTTTGCAGACATTGTACATGGTGATAGTTGCTTCAATTATAACTTTTATGTTGGCACTGCCATTAGGTGTGTTTTTATTAGTAACCTCAAAGGGTAATTTTTATGAAATGGGTTTTATCAATCGCATTATAGGTGCTGTTGTTAATGCTTTACGCTCTTTACCTTTTGTGGTTTTAATGGTGGCAATTATGCCAATTACTGTATTTATTGTAGGCACACGTATTGGAACTACAGCTGCTATTATTCCTCTTATTGTAGGTACAGTGCCTTTTACTGCTCGTTTATTTGAAACATCATTAAGAACAGTATCTTCTGGTTTAGTTGAAGCTGCTCAATCTATGGGGGCTAGTTCTTATCAAATAGTAAGACGTGTATTAATACCTGAGGCTATGCCTGAGCTTATTCAAAACTGCACTATTACTGTAATTGTTTTGATTAGTAACTCTGCTATGGCTGGTATGATTGGCGGAGGTGGTTTAGGTGACTTAGCCTTACGCTATGGTTATATGCGTTTTAGATTAGATATTATGATCGCAACTGTAATCGTTTTGATCATTATGGTGCAATTAGTGCAAATGCTTGGTGATTATTTAAGTTCTAAATTTGACCATAGATAGTAATTTGGCCTAAATATGCTGTTTATAAGTATGGTATATAAATTATAGTATGATTTTATAACTTGTAATTAGACTATAAACGTGATACAAAGCTATAAGATTTATGCCTAAAGGAGTAATAAATGAAACGTATACATTCATTGTTAGCTGCAGCTGTAGTTGCTGTTTTATCTTTTAATGCTAATGCTGGTGACTTAAAAATAGGTGCCACCCCTGTACCTCATGCTGAAATTTTAGAGTTTGCTAAACCAATTTTAGCTAAAGAAGGGGTAAATTTAGAGATTATTGAATTTAATGATTATGTGCAGCCAAATTTAGCTACAGATGATGGCTCAATTGATGCAAATTATTTCCAACACAAGCCTTATTTAGATTCTTTTAATAAAGATCATAATTTAAATTTAGTGTCAGTTGCTGCAATTCATATTGAACCAATAGGTTTATATTCAAAGAAAATTAAAAATATCGATCAATTAAAAGATGGTGCTACTATAGCTATTCCAAATGATCCTACTAATGGTGGTCGTGCTTTAATTTTATTAGCTAATAAAGGCTTAATTAAGTTAAAAGACATTAATAATGTATCTAGCACTGTTTTTGACATTGTTGAAAACAAGAAGAACTTAAAGTTTGTTGAGCTTGAGGCTGCTATTTTACCTCGCTCAATTAGTGATGTTGATGCTGCTATTATCAATACTAATTTTGCTATTCCAGCTAATTTAAATCCTTTAAAGGATGCAATTATTTTAGAAGGTGCTGACTCTCCTTATGCAAATATAATTGCAACAAGAGAAGATAATACTCAAAATGAGGATTTGCAAAAGTTAGTTAAATTCTTACAATCTCAAGAAGCTAAGGATTTTATTAATAACAAATATAATGGTGCTATTGTGCTAGTAGCACCTTAAACATTAATCTGATCTGAATTTTAAGGTAGCTTTAAAGCTACCTTGTTTTTATCTTATTATATTTAGTAATCTGCACATAGTTTTATGTCTGAGCACACCTTTGATAGTAAGGCTTTTTTAGCAACAGTACCAACTCGTCCTGGTTGTTATCGCATGTATAACAGTAGTGATACTATTATTTATGTAGGTAAAGCTAAAAATTTAAAACAAAGATTATCCTCATATTTTCAAAAAAATGTAAATTCTGCTAAAACTAAAGCATTAGTCAGCAATATTCATCATATAGAATTTACTGTAACTTTTAGTGAGACAGAGGCTTTAATTTTAGAAAATAATTTAATTAAAGCTAACTTACCTCGATATAACATCCTATTACGAGATGATAAAAGCTATCCTTATATACGTTTAAGTATAGGTGCACATCCTGGTATTTTTTACCACCGAGGTGCTAAAACTTTAAAAGGTGAATATTTTGGTCCCTATCCAGATTCAAATGCTGTTAAAGAAAGTTTAAAGTTATTACAAAAAATCTTTCCTATTAGGCAATGCTCAGATAGTGTATATGCACATAGATCAAGACCTTGTTTGATGGCACAGCTTGGTAAGTGTTTAGCTCCTTGTGTAAGTATGAGTGCTGAGCAAGAGCACTTTTATCAAGAGCAGGTACAGATGGTTAAATTATTTTTAAAAGGGCAAAATCAGCAATTGCTAAATAATTTAACATCATTAATGGAGCAAAAGGCTAAAAACTTTGAATATGAAGAAGCTGCTAAAATTCGTGATCAATTAGTAGCTTTACGCAGAATGCAAGAGGTGCAAAGTATAGATAGTCAATCTCAAGCTAATTTTGATGTAATTGGCTTTTCTTGTGCTTTTAATCAAGCTTGTGCACATATTTTATTTATACGACAAGGACGTATTATTGGTACACGCTCTTATTTGCCTAAGATTCCATCAAATACTGATAAAAATGAAATATTATTTTCTTTTTTAAGTCAATATTATTTAAATTATGATCATAAAGGTTTAATGCCTAATAAGGTTATTTTAGATAAAGATTATGAATGTGAGGATATTAAGCTTTTACAAGAAGCTATAGCAAAATCACAAGATTTAAAGCTTGAGTTTTATTTTACTAAAGCTAGTGCTTATTTAAAGTATTTAAATTTAGCAGCTACTAATGCTAAAGCTAGTTTGCAAGCAAAGTTAAACACTATTATTAGTGCTAAACATAAATTACAAAGCTTAAAAGAAATTTTAAAACTTGATAAAATTAACAGGATGGAGTGTTTTGATATATCTCATACAATGGGTGAAAACACTATAGCTTCATGTGTGGTTTTTAATCAAGATGGACCTGATACTTCTAAATATAGGCGTTTTAATATAGATGGAATTACTAAAGGTGATGATTATGCAGCTATGCATCAAGTGTTAACAAGGCGTTATAAAAAAGTAACAGCAGATTCTAATCCTGATGTAATTTTTATTGATGGTGGTATTGGTCAATTAAAGCAAGCTCAAGATGTAATTAGTGAGTATTATCAGCATAATAATTTAAAAATGCCTTTACTTGTAGGTGTGGCTAAAGGAGAAGGGCGAAAAGAAGGACTTGAAACTTTAATCATAGGTTTTAGTCATACTAAATATAATCTAAGTCTTGAGGATGCTGCTTTGCAATTGATTATTCATATTCGTAATGAAGCACATCGCTTTGCTATAACAGGTCATAGAAATAAACGACAAAAGGCAGCATTACATTCATTTTTAGAAGATATCGAAGGTATAGGGGTTAAAAGACGGCAAGCTTTATTAAAACATTTAGGTGGTAAACAAGAAGTTATAAAAGCAGGTATTGAAGATTTAGCTAAAGTACCTGGTATTTCAAAAGAATTGGCAGTAAAAATTTATACTGCTTTACATGATGAGCTTTAAGCTTAAAGTATTAATGTATGGGTTCAAAAAAAGCATAGCTTTAGCTTGATTTTCTAATTGTTCAATGTTAGCCTAACTAACAAAAATAAAAGTATTTTTGCACGAAGACATTTTTAATGTTTAAGGCTGTTAAATAATAAAGATAAGAGTTTATCTATATTGTAATTAGAGGATTAATAATTTAGCATTAGATTAACTTAAAAAAGTAAAATGTGAAGTAATTATTAATGGTTCTATAACAATTACAGTGCAAAGCTTAATATATGTAAGAAAGTATTGCACCATAAATATAAAAATTTAATAAAAATTTTTTGCATTTTATGTGCAATATTGTAAAATAAAGGAATTAACAGAATAAATAAAAAAATAAGGAAAACCAATGATCTTAATCCCTGGTCATGATTGGAATTGGCGTTATAAGCTAATTAACAATAAGCAACACTTGACATTAAAATTAGTGGCTGATGATGGTAGTGCATACGATTTTATTACTCATTATTGTATTGAAGACTTAAGGGAACTACCGTCAGAAAATCAGTCTTTTAGTGTAGAAGACGGCACTTTATTGACCGCCTTTCAGCAAGGTTTGTATGAAATTGGTGTAAAGAATGATTTAACCTGCTTAGAGATAGGTTTAAATGCGGTAGCATGTGCTAGATTCTGTCGTATCCCATCGCCTGTAGGACGTTATTTTACTACTAATTCTTCTACTATTAGTAATCCGAAATTAGGTCAAGTGGTTTCTTTATATTCTGTTGATGGTGCTATTGGTGATTTTATTGTATTAGACAGTAATATCGAAAATGATAATGATGTTGTAAGATTAATGTTAGCTAATCCAAACTTTGAGTATGCCGGTCACTTTATTAAAATAGGTCAGATGATTAGAGTATCTAAATCACGCTTAAATTACTATAGACTAGCAAATCAAGTTAAAGCTGATTATGCTTAATGTCATTTGTATTGTGATCATAGGTTTTATTTAATCCCTTCGCTTAGGCTTGGGGATTTTTTATATAAAAATCATTAGAAATTTAATCTAAAAATAATTTAAAATAAGTGTGAAACGACTTAGTGTTAATAATTTAGTGACTAGCTGTTATATTTTATATTTTTTTATAAATAAATTTAGCTGGCTAAATTTATTGGAGGATTTATGTCAAAAGAGGTAGATAGTACGTTTATTTATATAATAGTATTAGGTATGTTATGTGCTTTTGGTCCTATATGTACAGATATCTATTTACCAGCATTACCTAATATTGCTACTTATTTTCAAGCAAGTGCTTCACAAGTACAATTATCTTTAACTACATCATTTTTAGGTTTGGCAGTAGGTCAAATTATTATAGGTCCTTTATCTGACATTTATGGACGACGTCCTTTAATGTTAATTTTTTTAGTCTGCTTTGTATTATCATCATATATGTGTGCTAATGCTACAAGTATAGAGCAATTAATTATTTTTAGATTTTTACAAGGTATTAGTGGGGCAAGTGGTATTGTATTATCAAGAGCTATTGCATGTGACTTATATGCTGGCAGTCAGCTTACTAGATTTATGTCTATGTTAATGAGTGTCAATTCAATAGCTCCTATTGTAGGTCCTATTTTAGGTTCCATGATCATTGTAAAGTATGATTTTAAGTTCATTTTTTATTTTTTATGTCTATGGGGAGTAATACTTTTTATTCTACATTTTATTTTTATTAAAGAATCTGCAAATATAAGCAAAAGTGATCAACATGCTTTATTAAATAGTTTAAAAAGTATGTATAAAGAGCTTAAAAATAAAAATTTTATGCTATTAGTTTTATCAATGTCTTGTATTATGGGTGGTTTTTTTTCTTATTTATCAGCATCTTCTTTTGTGTTTCAAAGAATTTATGCATATTCATCTTTTGCTTATGCTTTGGTTTTTAGTGTTAATGCTATATTAATTTCGCTGTTAGCAATTTTAGCTGGCAGATTATCTAAAGTTTTAGGTGATATAAAAATTGTTAGATTATCAATATATGTAATGATTATAGTTTCATTTGCAGCAATAGCTATTGCTTTTATCAAACCACAATCCTCTATATTTATTTTACTTGCCTTATCTTGTTTTGTACCAATGATAGGATCTTCACAAACAGCAGCTTTTGCTATTGTAATGGGTCAAGCAAAGGGAGCTAAAGGTAGTGCTTCTGGTATCTTTGGAGTTGGAACTTTTGTGTTAGGAGCTATTTGCTCACCACTTGTAGGTTTATTAGGCGAGATGAGTATGATACCATTAGCTATAATAATGTTATGTTCAAGCGTTTTAGCTTTAATTTTATTTAATTTAGTGATTAAAAACTAGGAAAGTAAAGTGTATCTTAGCTTAATTATACTTTTGCCTTTTTTATTTTTAATAGGTGTTATTTATAATTCTATTAAAGAACAAAAACGGCTTGAAAATAGTCAAATGTTAAAACAGATTTTACAAAAACGTAAAGATAAAGAGCGTCTACCAAAAGGACATCCTGATAGAAAGTATCAAAAATATGATGACGATGATGACTATTAAGCTTTAAATATTTGTAATAAATAATAACTATTGCTTGTTATAAAAAGTAGGAGGCTTAAGCCTCCTATCTTTTAATAAATTTATGATTAATGGCTCATAACATATTTGACAAACTCAAGTTTAGTTTTATCATCAGCCTTATTGTAAAGATTGATTAGCTCATTTAATTTAACATTAGCACCACTTGTTTGGGCAGGAGCTTGACCATAGTAAGTTAAACCTGAACTTGAATTTACTTCGTAATTACTAGTAGTAAGTAAGTTTGAGTTTAAGGTTGAAACGTTAACACTTTGTACACCTTGAGAATTGACAGAACTTACTCCGTTATACTCTATATTATCTTTATTATAAAGCTTATTAACAGCCATTAAGTCTTGTCTATAATCACGCATAAAAGCCAAAGGAGCATCTGAAGTTAAAATAAAATAGCTTGCTTTATCAGCTCCAAGTTTTTGTCCATCAGCAGTTACAAGATCGATTTTTTGATTGCGAGAAAATGTTTCTGCCATAGCCCTAGTACGTGGCAATTCATACTTAAAGGTATAGACATCATCTTGCTGCATATTGTTAATATCAATTACAATAGGATCTGCAGCTTGTACCATTTGACCATTTTGAGCACCGCCAAAAACATCCTTAAATAACAATACGATTTGATGTCTACCTGCATCTAAGTCAATAGTTCTACCCTTTATAGGCAGATCATCTTTGTAACCATCAACAACTTCAACATTATAATGAGGAGGTACAATAAATTGCGCAGCTTGTGAGCTTAATGCATATATAGCACCTAATGATAATAAAGATAATTTAACAATACTTTTTAATTTCATAGTCTTGATCTAAAAGATCCCTCCAAACTCAAGCTGTATACTAAATCTACACTATAGCAAAAAAAACTAATACATGCATTATATGTTTTGTTTAGAAAATGAATTTAGCTCCTGCTACGTATTGTGAGCCATCATAATAATACTTGCTTTTAGTATCATAAGCGATATGCTCTTTATCACTCATGTCAAGTAAGGCCTCAGCATAAAGATAAAAATTATTATTAACTTTATAGCCCAAACCTAAAGCAATATCACTAATAAGGTTATTATTATCATAGCGTTGTGTTTGATAACCTAATTTTAGATCAATACCATTATCAAAATAGTAAGCAGCAACTAAGTCATAACTATCTAAATGATGTTTTAAATATTCATAATTAGTACTACTGTAAATAAAAGAAAGATAAAGACCTGAACCTAAATAACCATAGCTTAAATTTAAGCCATAGCTTAAGCTATCTCCCACTCTTTTATCTGCTATACCATAATCATATTTTAGTAATTTGCTAAAAAAATCACTATTAATTTGATTTCTTTGTGCATTACTATAATCGTATTCTACATATTCAAGTCCATAGGCAAAAGAAATGTAATCAGTAATTTGATTATAGATGGCAATAGCAAAACTCTTTTCTACAGATAAAAGTTCATCTTTAGTATTGTCAGTTGCAAATTGATAAGAAATACGTAAATCGCTATTTAATGCTGACAATGAGTACATTAATTGACTATCTCTTTGTTCGCCTAAAGCATTATAGTAATTTTGATTACGTGATTTAATAAAATCAAAAATATCGTTAGCACCTACAATAGTGTAATAAGCACTATCACCTCTTCCTATAAGCAATTGACCATAATTATAAGCATCAATTCCAGCATAAAGATATTCTGCACTAGTTAATGTTTCAGCACTGCTTTTATAGCTATCAAAACTATACATAGCTATAGCATCTAGATTAGAACTAAGATTACTGCGAGCAGCTAAACCGATATTACTTTGAGCTTGTAGACTATTGTGCATATAGCCATATTTATACATGCTATTTGCATTAGCGTAAAAAGCCTCAACATTACCAAAAAGATCAAATTTAAAATCCTTGCTATCAACAATACTTGCAGCTAGAGTGTTAGAGCTAAGCATTAGCGGGATTAAGGCTAAACTAAGACTTATTTTTTTCATAATTATTAATAGATTGTTTTGATATTTTATTTACACAGATAGAAAGATTATATAACTTATCATAAAGCTTGTGAATTACCTTTTATTAGAGTAGAGGTTATAGTTAAGCTTATAGCTTAGTTTTAAAAGTTATATATAAAACCTGCAGAATAACTATTTTCATTAAAGTTTCCAAATTTTTCATTCCAATCTTTAAAAATACTATCTGTATTATTATCTTTATTTGAAATATTAAAACGGGCTTGTGTCCATATATTAAAATTATTTAAGATATTAAAAGTCAGCTCAAGTGGTACATTTATTACATTAACATTAGAGTTTTTAACAGTATCCATAGTTATTTGTTCATAACCTAAAGCTAGATTAAGGAAATTAGATAATGAGCGCTTAACTACTAATTCAGTACCACTTACAGAATGATCACTGCTACTGCTCAATTGTTTATACATGTTATATTTGCGATTGTTAATCATTAAAGCTACATATAGATCACTTTGTTTTGTGCCATAAGTTAAAGCAACTGCATGATGAGTATAATTATGAACATTAGAGTTAAAGTTAGTAGCTGATAGATTTGGATTATATGCATAGGAAAAGCCATAATGCAAATCAAAAAGAGGTCCTAAATCAAGCTTATAGCCTAATGAGGTTGAAAAAGTTTTTTGTACTTGATTGTTAGAGTTTAGATTCTTGTCATAAGCACTATGTTCTTGCTCATCTAATTGTTTAGGTGTGCCATAGGCAAAAGCTGTATTAATATTACCATAATTGTATTTGTAGGTAATAACACCTGTATTCTTATGTTTAAAATCATATTTATCATAATTGCTATAATTAAAAATATCTGTAGTATCGATAATATTTTTAACATTATCTTGATATTTTCCTAGTGTAAAAGAGTTGTTATTATTAAGATTAAACTCTATAAAAAGCATATCATTAATATTATCTTGATGTAGGCTGTCATAATCAAAAAACAGGCCAAAAACTATATTGTAGTTTTTATCAATCTTATATTTATGCTGAAAATCTAAGTTAAAAAAATAATTGATACCTTCTTTTTGTTTATTATCTTTATCATAATTGAAATCGTAACTAACTCCAAAGGAGCTATCAATTTGTTGATCATTGGCCATCAAAGGCAAAGATTTTGCTTGTACGCTAAAACTGCAAGCGATAATACTAAAGGTTAGTGCATATATGAGGGTAAAAGCTTTGTGCATATGTTTTGCTCTCCTATATCACAATAAAGCGTTTGTTTTGGCTAACTTAAATTAGCATTTAAAGCAAATTTTTAGTATCTTAATTAATTTTACACAATATAATCTCTCAAGCAAAAATTATATTTATATTTTGACCAGTAGTTAAATTTATCAGATAAAATTAATCAATATAATTTAGGAGCTCTAAAGGATCTTTGAGCTTTATATCAATTTTTAATGTGCTAAAATCACATTCATAGGTGCCATATCCCCAAAGAGCTAAGGCACTTGTTACATTTGCTCTATTAGCACAAATAATATCATTGCTATGATCACCTACATAAATGAGTTCACAAGCTTGCAGCTTTAGCTTTTCAAGAGCAAATTGCAATGGATAGGGATCAGGCTTTGCCAAAGCTAAACTATCTCCACCTAAAATAAACTCAAAGTACTTTGTAAAAGTATAATTGCTTAGTAAAGATTGAGCCATCTTGACATATTTATTAGTAATAATGCCTATTTTAACTTGTTTTGCTACAAGTAAATTAAGTAATTTTTCAATGTTAGCAAAAGGTCTAGTTTTTACATTTATATGTGAACTATAGTAGTTTGCAAAACAATTTCGCATCTCACCTTCAAGATCAAATTTATGTAATTCATCTTTTTTTATACATGAAGCCATCATAGCTCGCATACCTTGAGTTAAAACTCGTTTTATTTTGTCTTCATCAATAGTTGTAATACCATATTTATTTAAAGTGTAACTACAAGCTTGTATTAAATCAGGTGCAGTGTCCAAGATTGTACCGTCTAGATCAAATAAAACAGCTTTTGTTTGCATATTATCCTTTTTATTTAAAAATAAATGTTATAATTACATGCTTGTCAGCTAACATAAAAAGTTAGTTTAATGATTTTTAAGGGTCTTTGATTATAGCAGATTTTTAACTAAGAGATACGCTTATGCAACAAGAAAGCTCCTATCAAGATAAAATTGAATTTTTAAAATCAACTATAAAATCTATTCCTGATTATCCAAAAAAAGGTGTGTTATTTAGAGACATTACATCTTTATGTCAGAATGGTAAAGCCTTTGCTCTTAGCATAGATCTCTTATATGATAAAATACATGACTTAGGTATTACTAAAATAGTTTGTGCTGAAGCTAGAGGTTTTATTTTTGGTGCTCCTTTGGCAGCACGTTTAAAAGCAGGTTTAGTTTTAGTTAGAAAAAAAGGTAAATTACCACGTGAAACCATACAAGAAAATTATGAACTTGAATATGGTTTTAATACTTTAGAAATGAATACAGATGCTATAACTAGCGGTGATAAAGTTTTAATTATAGATGATTTAATTGCTACAGGTGGTACTGTAGAGGCAATGTTAAAATTAGTTAAACGTTGTCAAGGTGAGGTTGTATTAGCAGCTTTTATTATTAATTTGCCTGATTTAGGTGGTATTAATCACATTAAAAAGCAATATGATGTAAATTGTTTCTCTTTGATTGACTTTGAAGGACATTAATTTTTATGGCAGCATCTTTTGAAAATGAGTATTTAGCTTTAGCTCGTAAGTATAGACCTTTAACCTTTGATGATGTGGTAGGGCAAGAGTATGTACTTAGTGCTTTACGTAACACTATAGATGCAAAGCGCTTACATCATGCATATTTGCTTACAGGTACTCGTGGTATTGGTAAGACTACTATAGCAAGAATTATTGCTAAGTCTTTACAATGTGAGTTGGGTATAAGCTCTAAGCCTTGTGGCAAATGTGCAGCTTGTATAGCTGTAACACAAGGTACTTATCCTGATGTTATTGAAATAGATGCTGCTTCACAAACAAAAGTTGATGACACTAGAGCTATGCTTGAGAATACTCAGTATCCTCCTATGCAAGGACGCTATAAGATCTATATTATAGACGAAGTGCATATGCTTACCACTAGTAGCTTTAATGCTTTATTAAAAACCTTAGAAGAACCACCTTCATATGTTAAGTTTATTTTAGCCACAACAGATCCACATAAAATTCCTACAACAGTTTTATCACGTTGTTTAAAGTTTCAATTAAGAGCCTTAAGAACTGATGAGATAGCTAAACGTATTATTGAAATTTGTAAGCAAGAGCAAATATCTTGTGCTGATGATGCTGCTATGCTTATAGCTCGTGCTGCAAAAGGTTCTATGCGTGATGCTTTATCTTTATGTGATCAAGCTATTGCTTTAGGTGGTGGTCAAATACAAAGAGAAGCTGTATTACAGATGTTAGGTTCTGTAGGTGATGAGAATATAGAGTTAATCTTAAAGTTATTATTAGATGATAAATCAGTAGATAATGTTACAGTTTTAAATCAAATTTATGCTCAAAGTCCAAATTATAAGCATTTATTAGATGAACTAGTTACAGCTTTTCATGATCTTAGCTTATACCAACTTATTAATGGTACTAAACTTGAGGTATTTACATTACCTCCAAGTATGTTAGAGTCTTATGCTAATAAGTTTTCACCTCAAGACTTACAGCTTTATTATCAAATTACACTTGAGGGGTTAAAAGAGTATGCTATAGCTCAAGATGGTAAATTAGTTTTTGAAATGACTTATTTACGTCTATTAGCTTTTTGTCCTGTAAAAAAAAAGATTGGATAGGTGAGGAAGATAGTGTTGCTGTGCCTGCTTTTACTTCTGTAGTTAAAGCAAGCTCATCTATCCAGAATGCTACTACAGCACAAATAGATACTAATAATCTTGCTGTCAAACAAGATATACATACACAAAAGTTAGTAGAATCAATAAATAACAGTATTAAACAACAAACAAATGTTGTAAATATCAATACGTTACAAGCTAAACCTAGTGTCAGCAATGATTTTTATACAAAACTTAAAACTAAAGTATCTAATGTTAATTTATCTGACAATAATAAGTTAGAACTATTACTTTGTGATATTGACAGTTATATAGAAAATATTAATGTCTTACAAAAGGATATTTTGCGAGGTAAGACTAATACAAATGAGAATACTGTTAAAAGTATAAGTGAGGTTATTAGTTCTTCTAATAAAATTATTAATGATAGAGAACAACAAGGATTTAAAGAATCCAATTTAGACTTAAGCAAGTATGAGCATAAGGATTTTTCAAATAATGAATTACCTCCAATCTTAAAGGATTATGCTAAAAAGACAGAACAATTAAAAACGGAAAGTAATGTAGTTACTACTAATGCTCATTTTAATGAGAGTAAATTACAGCAAGTTGAGTATGTTGATACTCAACTAGCTATTGATACACAGGCTAATGATAATCTTGAGGTTCTTGGTGTACCTGATAATGAAATAGTATCAAAAGAAGCTTTAGATACGACTCAAATAGTAAATATAGAATCTAATTTAGCATCAACAGATGAGATTATTGATAATGATGATAATTTAGATAGTGCAGTATATGATGATGAGTATATTGCAAGTATTGATTATAATATTGAAACAGATAGCTTTAATTTTAGTGCAGACAATAGTGATCTAGATCATGAAACTGTTATAACAAAAACAGCAAATAACATAAGTGATCAAACAATGAGCAAAATTATAGATGGAAATCCTAATCAAGCTCATAAAACACAAAATATGCTTACTAATAGCACAAAATCAAGCTATAATTTATCAAGATATACAGATGATGATTTTTTTGACAGTATCGAGCAAGAATGCAGTTTCTATCGTTTACTTAAACAGGCTAATTTTTTGCCACATAGCCATGATTTTAGTGCTTTAATTAAATCTGAGTTAAAGTTAGATGATAAAGATACAAGTAAAGCTACACTAATAATACAATCAGGATTTGAGTTTTTAGTAAATGATCCTAATTGGGTAAGTGATATTGAAAAAAAATTATCTATTGCTATGCATCAGGCTCTTAAATTATCTATTGTAGTTGTAGATAAGTTACCTGATAATTCACCTAGAGCTTATGCACATAGAGCTTATTTACAAGAAATAGAAAAGCAAAGACAAACTCTATTTAAAGTAAAAGGCTTAACTAAGATATTTGATATTTTTAAAGAAGATTTACAAACAGCTACTATAGAGCTTTTAAAATAATTACTATTTTTTTCTATTGTAGTGATGTATATCCTTTAAATAAATTATAATTATATTTATGGAAAAAGTTTAGTAAATAAGCTTATTTCTTAATTTAATAAAATATTTTAAGTTAAGTTATTGATGTATAGTGTCAGAATATATAATTCTACTTAGTAGCTATTGTATGTTTTAGATGATACAAAATAAGTTATTATCTGTATCAAATTGAATAAGTTTAGCAAGGTAACTTACTAGCTAAATCAAAAATTTTATAATTATCAGATTTTATCTGAATAGTTCTTATCTAATAGGAGATTTGAAGTGAGTTTTAATATTGAAAAAACCGATAAAAAAAGAGTAGTTATCATAGGAGGTGGTTTTGGAGGTTTGCGTCTTGCTTTAGATCTTGTAGATTCTGATTATCAAGTAGTATTAGTGGATAAAAATAATTATAATCAATTTCAGCCACTAATTTATCAAGTAGCCACATCAGGTCTATATCCAAGCTCAATATCATTCCCATTTAGAAAGCTTTTTGATAAATCAAAAAATATTTACTTTAGAATGGCAGAGTTACGTGGTGTGTATGCTGACAAGAACATGATACAAACCTCAATAGGTAAGATTGAGTATGATTATTTAGTCTTAGCTTTTGGTTCTAGAACAAATTATTTTAATAATGCCAATATTGAACATGCTGCTATGCCAATGAAGTTTGTTGATGAGAGTATGGGTTTACGCAATGCTTTACTATCTAACTTTGAGCGCAGTACTACTACATCATCTCAAGATGAAAAAGAGTCTTTATTAAATGTGGTTATTGTTGGTGGAGGTCCATCAGGTGTAGAAGTAGCAGGTGCTATTGCAGAAATGAAACACTATGTATTACCTAAAGATTATCCAGATCTTGATGCTAATATGATGAATATTTTCTTAGTTCAAGCTAGTGATAGATTACTACCTGCAATGTCAGAAAAAGCATCTAAAAAATCATTAAAATATTTAGAGAAAATGGGTGTTAATGTTATGTTAAACACTCATGTTAATGATTATAAAGATAATAAAGTAATTTTAGGCAATGGTCAAACTATCAACTCAAAAACATTTATTTGGGTATGTGGTGTTAAGGTTCCAACCTTTAGTGGTATTAGACCAGAGCAAATTGGTCCTGGTAATAGACTATTAGTTGATCAATATAATAAACTTTTAGGTTCTGATAATATTTTTGCTATTGGTGATTGTGCACTAATGCAAAGTGATGCTAATTTCCCTAAAGGACATCCGCAAATGGCTCAGCCATCTATTCAGCAAGGTGCTTTATTAGCAAAGAATCTTAAAGCTTTATTAAAAGATAAGCCACTTAAAGCCTTTACTTATAAAGATCTTGGTTCTATGGCAACTATTGGTAAGAATAAGGCTGTAGCTGATATTTTTGGGCTTAAGCTAACGGGTCCTATTGCTTGGATGCTATGGATGTTAGTACATTTAAGATCTATTCTTGGTGTTAAGAACAAATTGTCTGTGCTTATGGATTGGACTTGGTCATACTTTACTTATGATAAATCAAATCGTATGATTTTAACAGCTTTTACACCTCAGATTATGCGTGAAAGAGAGGAATTAGAGCGTAAGAGTCATTGGGGTGATTTAGATCCAAATAAGAATAGATAATATTAAAAAGGTGATTAGTAAAGTGTCCTGACCCCAGTAAGTTGAACAAACTGCTGGGGTTTATTATTTATGAAATTAGTTATGAAGATAAAATTGAGATTTATCATCTTTGGAAAGAGCAATTTTGGGACTGTAAGTGTATTAGCAAAAAATTTGATTTAACCTATTCATCTGTTGAATATTTGATAAAATTAATTGACAGTCATGGAAAAAGCATTGTTCAAAGAGATAAAAATAAGAAATACTCTGCTGAATTTAAGAAAGCAGTTATTGATAAGGATTATAAATAAGTGCAAAATTAAATTTCATTAAAAAGAAAAAGCTTAGATAGAGAAGCTAAATATGGATAAAACTGTAGTTAAACAAAAAGCTAATTAATTTGGCTGTTTTAAAGAAGTTATCTTAATGTAAGTTGCTAAACCCCTTATAAGCAATTAGGATAGTTCCAAAAAGAACTATCCTAATTAAGCTATTAACATATTGAGAACTTAGTATAAGATTTATTCCCAAGCGCTTGTTTCTTCTTCAGCTGTTTTTTCTGAGTTAATCTTAATACGATTCCATATACGATTAGTTATTTGTGATACCTTTGCACTAGGACTTTGCATGAAAAATGATTTATCTAAAAGCTCTTTTGGAATTACTACATTTTTGTTAGCCTTAAGCTTAGGATCAAGTAACTCAATAGCTTCTGTAACAGGTAGGATATAACGTATTTCCTTAGAAATATTAGAAGCTACATCAGAACGCATTAAATAATTAAACCAAGTCATAGCATTATCATAATTTTTAGCATTTTTAGCTATGACAAAGCAATCATACCAAAATATACTGCCCTCTTGAGGGAAAATGTATTCAATCTCATAATCTTGTTTAGCTAAAGCTGCTCTGTCATTTGCTTGTAAGATATCACCAGAATAACCAATAGCAGCACAAATTTCACCGCTAGCTAAATCGTTAATATAACGTGATGAATGAAAATAAGCAGTATTTGAAGCAAGCTCAGTTAAAATTTTTTCAGCTTCTTTATAATCATTAGCATTTGAAGAAGTAGGGTCTTTACCTAAGTAATGCATAGTTGCAGATATTACCTCAATAGGGGAGTCTAATACTGCAATACCACATTGTTTTAGTTTATCTGAATTTTCTTTTTTAAATAAAAAATCCCAAGAGTCTACTTTATAGTCTTCACCAAATATTTCTTTAATTTTTTTAGTATTGTATGCAATACCTAAAGAAATTTCAGTATAAGGATAGGCATATTGATTGCCTTCATCTAATTGAGCAAGGATTGAAAGTCTATTTTTATCTAAATTATTCCAATTTGCTATTTTTTCATGATCTATTTTTTCAAGTGCACCTGCTTTAGCTAAACGAGGTACATAATAAGATGTCATCATGACAGCATCAAAGCCTGAGTGTCCAGAGAGTAATCTTGCTTCTACAAGCTCATTTGAGTCAAATAAAACATAATTTGTTTTGATGTTAGTTTCTTTAGTAAAGTTACTAACAGTATCTTGTGCAATATAATCACTCCAATTCCATACATTTAAATCAGCACCAAAAGCTGCTGAAGAAATGCCAAAAGCAAATGCTAAAGTAGTTAGTTTTTTTTGTATAAACATTTAAAAAAACCTCCACAAAAATTAGCTAAAAATAGCTTTGATAATAATAAAAAAATGTCACTGAAAAAACAGCTTGTTTTGTAGTTTAAATTTAAAAAAAATTATGTCAACTTATAAATTAAGTTATAACAAAGATCTCCCGACTTTAGAGCAAAAAAAAGTAAAAATTACATATTACTTATTGATATTATGAATATTTATCTAAATCTTTATAAAGCTATACACATGCGCGAAATATACGTGATATAATATTCACAATAATAGTGAGGATTTATCATGTCTTTTAATTTTAAAATTACTAAAAAAAATGGTA
>CALXNP010000022.1 GCA_944389785.1 uncultured Anaerobiospirillum sp. | reverse complement strand
ATGTTATACAGATAAAAAACTACCAGGGCAAGGGAGTTATGATGTGATAGTTATAAAATGGACGGGGATTTAGGATATAATAAATAAAATATATTAAAATTCTAGTATAGATATATTTGCCTATATTTTTACAGTTTAGATAAAGATGTATTTATATATTTAACTTTAAATATAGATATTTTTTATTTTTAATTCAGCTACTAGTTAATATTTTTTATTAGCTTTTTGAAAATTGGATTAATATAGTGCAATAATATTTATTTGTACGTATTATAGATATAATATATTGTTTTAATTTTTGATAACATATTGAATATTATGATTAATTATATAACATAATATAATTATATTACTTATTTTTTATTTTTGTTATATATAACAATATTGTATTGCTATGTGCTGACATTTTTATTATTTTTGTATGTGTAACAATGGGGTATTTTCTATAATTATATCTAAGTTAATTATAGATATAAATTTAACCTTAAGTTATAACTCATGAATCCATGATTAATAATATCTGTAATTTGTGTTTAGCCCCAATATAGATATATTGAGGCTGTGTAGTCATTATTTTAATATTTTATAATTTTTGATTTAAAATTTTAACTTCCAATTTTTATGAGGGTTGGTATATGCAGTGGTTTTTAGCTTTAAAAGTAAAATCAAAGTTGATTTGTATTTTTTCAATTATTACTATACTGACTCTAATAGTGTCTTCGTATGCTTTAGTTTCAATGAAAAATAGTAGTGATGTTGCTACAAATTTATCATGGACTTTACAAGAGCGTTATGGACGAGTTAATGCAGTACAGGTGCAGATGCATAATATCGTGATAGAAATACACGATATGGTGCAGAAGGCAGAGAATAAATTAGCTCAAGTTGATGCTTTATTACCAGAATTTCAAAAGAATATTAATAATTTGCAAAGAGCAAGATTTCCAAATGAAATTGACAGTGTTAAACAAAATGCAGCAGATTTTTTAGATATATATAGAAATGAATTAAAAGTAGCTGTATTAAATAATGATTATGAAAAAGCTTCAGAAATTTATTACTCTAAGCTTTTAGAACATGAAACTGAAGTTATTTCTAATATTATGGTAGTTGTTGATAGTCAAATCAAAGAGGCTGTTGAGCAAAGCACTTATTTAGAAAATAGTTCAGCTTTTATTGGTGTTCTTATTGTTTCTATAATTGCTGTTGTATTAAATATACTCTTTGGCTCATTTATTTCAACATCTATTCTTAAGAATGTTAATAAGATTAAGCAAGATGCAATGCATATTGCAAAATATGATTTGTCTCAAGAAGTCGTGATTTCTAATCAAGATGAATTTGGTGATATTGAAAGTTATATGGAGCAAATGCGCCAGAATCTGCATGAGCAAGTAGAAAATATTATAGGGCTTTCTGATAATATGCAAAGCTTTATGCGTGAAGTGGAGACAAAAACCAATAATATTTCAAATACTTCAAAACAAAATGAGAGCAGAATTTTAACAATTTCAGCTGCAACAGATGAGATGGTATCAACTACTGCTGATATTGCAAGAAATTGTGAAACAGTAGCAGCTACTTCAAATGAATCAAAGAATATTACACAAAAGGGTGTGGAGCAATTAAAAGAAGCTGTCAGTGGTATTTACTCACAAGCAAAGAGAACAAACTCTGATGCAGAGCACATTCAAACTTTAGTTAAACAGTCACAAAATATTAGCTCAATTGTTGAAACTATTGAGGATATTGCTTCACAAACTAATTTGCTTGCTTTGAATGCTGCAATTGAAGCTGCTCGTGCGGGCGATGCTGGTCGAGGCTTTGCTGTAGTAGCTGATGAGGTTAGAGCTTTAGCTCAAAGAACTTCAAAATCTACACAAGAAATTATTAGTATGGTAAGTCAAATTCAAGAGGATGCTAATATTGCAAGTGGCTCAATGCAAAGCTCTGTTGATAATATGGCAAATCTTGCACAAAATGCTTCAAGCCTTGAATCAATCTTGCAAGAAACCATTAATCATGTTAATCAAGTTAATATGCAAGTGGCTCAAATTGCAACAGCTGCAGAAGAGCAAACTACTGCTACAAGTGAGATTTCTAACAATATGCAGACTATCTCTGAAGCCTCTCAAAATATCTCTGAGGCTACTGTAGATAATGTTAATACTGTAAACAGTTCTATAAAAGCTTTGAATGATGTAGTAGATTCATTAAGACGCTTTAAGCTATAACATTACTATTTGTTAATAAATAGATTTATATCTCCATTTAAACTTGACAGTTTAAATGGAGATATTTTTTTGCTTGAGTAAATAAAACGTTATTTTCTATTTTTATTTAATTCAGTTAATGCTTAAACTACTTAATATTTCTTTATTATTTAGCTTAGTTTAGTTTAGTTAACTACTTATATTTTTATAAAAAGAATATAGTTATCAATTGAAATTTGTCATTAGCTATTAATATAATTACGCTAGCGGTATAATAATTTCATTTGAATTAGTATTGGTATTTTTATGGCTAAAACAGGTGTAGGTGGAGTTAAGCGTATTTATAATGCTTTTTTTTATAGTATTAAAGGCTTTAAAGCAGCATTTAAGCATGAAGCGGCAGTTAGGCAGGAATTTGTCTTAGCAATCTTATTAAATATACTTGCATATTTTATTAGCGACAGCTTAGCTAGCTTTTTAATTCTGTTTATTTTACCATGGATTACATTTACAGTTGAAATTTTAAACTCAGCTATAGAGGCTGTAGTTGATCGTATTTCTGATGATTATCATGAGCTCTCAGGTAGAGCTAAAGATTTAGGTTCTGCTGCTGTTTTTGTCTTATTATGCTTAACTTCAATAGCTTATATTATAGCTTTGATTAAGTATTGTATAGGCTATGTTGCTTAATGAATCATGAATATTATATGGAGCTTGCTTTAGCACAGGCTAAGCATGCTTGGGATTTAGATGAAATTCCTGTAGGTGCTGTTGTAGTATATGAGCAGCAAATTATAGGTTGTGGCTATAATCAAACAATTAGTACTAATGATCCAAGTGCTCATGCTGAAATTGTAGCTATGCGAGCTGCTGCAAGGCATTTAAATAATTATAGATTAACAAATTGCTCTTTATATGTGACCTTAGAGCCATGTTGCATGTGTGCTATGGCCTTAATTCATGCAAGAATTAAAAATTTATATTTTGGTGCTTTTGATTATAAGACAGGAGCTTGTTTTTCCTGTTTTGATTTAATTTTTAACAAAAAGCATAATCATAAAATTTATGTACAAGGTGGGATTAAACAAAAAGAGTGTGCACAATTATTATCAGATTTTTTTATGCATAAAAGAATGCTTAAAAAGACAAAAAATGTGAGATAGGTATTATGTATGTAATTTAATAAAATGATAAATTTATAACATACTTTAGCTATTTATATTATTTTTATATATTATAACAAATAGATATATATATATACTTTTGTTTTTTAGCAAGTTACAATTAATAATAAATAAAGCAAATAAAGCAAAAGTAGTTAACTTTAGGAATTAAACCTATGTGTCTTACAAAATCTTTTATAGTTAAAACTAAGGTAACCTCGTTTAGTCAAATTGATGCTTTAGCTATTTATTTAAAAGTAGGTTTAGGTGATTTAATTATTACTGAAAGAAGAGTATATATAGATAGTTTGCAAAAATATTGTGCTAATAGTAAGGCTACTGTTATTTTTAAAGATGACTTTATTAAAGGTGCTAATAGTTATGAAGCTTTTATGGAGTTAAAAAAGCATATTAATTTTCATTATACTCGTGTTATTGGTATAGGTGGTGGTGGTACTTTAGATTTAGCTAAGCTTTTAGCTATTGACACTACTAATTTAAAAAATTTATTTTTTGAAAAAGAACAAGTATGTAAAATTGCTTCATTATATTTGGTTCCAACAACACCAGGTACTGGTTCTGAAGTAACTCCATTTTGTGCATTATATTTTGAAGATAGAGGTTTACAATTTTTACTCTCATCTCAAGCTTTGTTTGCTGATGAAGCAATACTCTGTCCTAAATTTTTAACTACTATTCCTTTTGATGTATTATTAGCTAGCTCTTTTGATGCTTATGTACATGCATTTGAATCTTATTTATCACCACTTGCCACTTATCAATCAAGTATTTTATCTATGCATGTGTTAGAAAATTTACTTAAGATTTTTGTACAAATTGCTAATAAGGGTTTAGCTGAGGTAGATAGTTACCTTGAGACAATACAATTGTGTGGCAATATTGCAGGTATTGCTTATGCTAATGCTGGTTGTGCTGCAGTACATGCTTTATCCTACCCTTTAAGTACACGTCTTAAAATACCTCATGGTGAGGCTAATTATTTAGTCTTTTTTGAGGTTCTGCAGTTATATTTAAGAAAAAAGCCAGAAGGTAAGATTTCAAACATAAGAGATCTTATGGCGAAAGTTTTAATGTGTGATAAGTTAGATGCTTTTGCTGAGTTTTCTAAACAATGTGATTATTTTATGGTTAAAAAAGGTCTTGCAGAGTATGGTATGAAAGAGAGCCAAATTCTTGAATTTACTGATATGGTTCTATCAAGACAACATATGTTAATTGCTAATGGTTATGAGACCTTAACAGCATCTGAAATATCAGATATCTATCAGAATATATTGTAAGTTAATTTTAAGGAGTAAGCGGTGAAAGACATTAGAACCTTACGTATGGAAATTGATAATTACTATAAAGTAAATATTATTAATTGGTTTAGAGAGATTATTGTTACAAAAAAAGACATACCTGAGTGCTTTCCTATTCATCTATATCTTGATGCTCCAAAAGATGAGGAAGTTGTTGCAAATACAGATAGATTTTTACAATTTTGCAATCAATGGCAGGAATTAGTTCCTGCAGGTCATGTTGAGTTTATTGAAAAAAGCTATGCAGGAATTGGCAAGATTGAAGTACCTTTACACTTAGTTTTCAATAATGTTGAAGAAATTGCTAAATGGTCTGGACATTTGATAGAGTTTCGTTGTGCTATTGAAAGATTAAAATATATCAATGAAGTAGCACCTGAATTAATTGAAGATGCACTTATGGTAATAAGTGATATTTCAAATATTAATCAAAGAGATTTTGAATGTTTAATTGGTGTATCTAAATGGATTTTAGAAAATAAAGATAAAGGTACACATTTAATTAGACAAATACCAGTTAGAGGTGCTGATTTAAGATGGTTTGAGAGTTATACTCCTATTTTAAAAGACTTACTCCTACAAAAACTTAATTTAAACCCAATTAGAAATGATTTATTCCAATTTGGTCTAGTGCCTCCACCTCAATTAATGCGTATTTATATTTTGGATACTGCTATTAAGAGCAAGTTTGGTGGTTTATCTTTAATAGCAACTAGTACCGATCAATTAATGAAACTTAATATCAAGCCTATGAAGGTAGTATTAATGGAAAGTTTAACTACTGCCATGTCATTACCTGAAATGCCTGGTACTGTAGTAGTAATTCCAAATACTAATGCTATAGCAAATTTAGCTAAGATTAGTTGGATCACTAATTCAAAGTGCTATTACTTAGGCTCAATAGATTATAGATCTTTTACTTTATTGCATAATATTAGGGTATATTTACCAAATACTACAAGTATGTTTATGAGTGAAAAGACTCTTTTAGCCTATAAAGATTTATGGACTACAGATGAGGTTGTTACTTCTGATATTATCCCATCTAATCTTACAGATGAAGAGTTAAAGCTTTGCTATGATCAAAAAGAAGGCTTTTATGGTGATGGAGTAAGACTTGATTTAGAGCGTATACCACTTGATGATATAATAGCAAAATTGACACCTAAAAATACTATGCCTGTAGGTGCAAGTGAAGATAATAATATAGAAGAGCAGGTAGATTTTCTTTCTCGTGTAAGTCAAGCACAAGCTATTGAGGAAAATTCTTAAATTAAAAGGCCACATTTTGGCCTTTATAAGGAAGCCAAAATTGGAACTAAATCTCTTACTTACTTTTTTTGTAAGTTCTTTACTCTTAGCAGTAGCCCCTGGACCTGATAATATTTTTGTACTAACTCAAAGTGCTATGTATGGTGCTAAAAGTGGCCTTTTAGTCGTATGTGGTCTATGTACTGGTATTTTATTACATACAAGTTTAGTTGTTTTAGGTATTAGTGCTGCAATAGTAGCAAATTATTACTTATTTTTAGCAATTAAAATAGCAGGTGCTTTATATTTGCTTTATTTAGCTAAAATGTGTCTTTTTACTAGAGCAAGTGCAATTAATTTAGGGCAAACAAATAGTTTAAGTGCTAAAAAATTGTATTTGCGTGGTTTGATTATGAACGCTACTAATCCTAAAGTTATTATTTTCTTTTTAGCTTTTTTTCCTCAATTTATCAAAGATAGCAGTAGTAGCTATGCAGTAGCTATGCAAATGCTAATACAAGGATTATTATTTTTATTAGCAAGTTTTATTGTGTTTAGTTTATTTGCAATTTTAGCTTCTTATTTAACTAATATGTTAAAAAGCGTACGTGTTAATAATATCATTAATAAGGTAAGTGGTATTATTTTTATAGTATTAGCTATTAGTGCTTTATTTTTTAGTAATTAAACAAGTTAAATATAACTTATTATTTATTATATTTAGTATATGAGCTAAGAGCTTTTTAAACATATATGCATGCTATTTGCTATAATAGCTAAATTATTATTTTAACTAGAGAACAAATACATGCCTAAGTTTTTTGCTACATGCCCAAAGGGCTTTGAACAGCTTTTATTTAATGAATTAGTTGCTTTACAAACATCTGAAGTTAAAGAGACTTTAAGTGGTGTTTATTTTACTTCAAGTTTAGAAAAAGCTATAGAGGTATGCTTTAAGTCACGTTTTGCCTCACGTGTGCTTCATATACTCTCACGCTTTTATTGTCAAAGTGATACAGAATTATATATGGGAGCTTTAGGTATAGCTTGGGAGGACTATTTTGAATGTAGTAAAACTATAGCTGTAGATTTTACAGGAAGTAATGCTTACATAAGAAATACACAATATGGAGCTTTGCGTATTAAGGATGGTGTTTGTGATAGATTTATGCAGACACAAAAACAAAGACCTAATGTAGATAAAGATGCTCCTCAAATAAGAATTGTAGGTCATTTACATCATGAAGAAGCTGTTATTTGTATAGATTTAGGTGGTTTTGCTCTACATCAAAGACATATAGCTCGTGGTACTGGTATTGCTCCAATTAAAGAGAATTTAGCTTGTGCTATGCTTACAAGAGCAGGTTTTGATGGTACAAGCAATTTATTAGATCCAATGTGTGGTTCTGGTACTATCTTAATTGAGGCTGCTATGTTAGCTACTAATATGGCAGTAGGTTTACATCGCGATAATTATGGATTTTTTAATTTAAAACTATTTAACGCTCAATTAAAAGCTTATTTTGATGATTTAGTAAATAAGGCTAAAATTGATTTTCAAGAAGGTTTAGCTAGAGCACAACAGTTAGGAATTAAAATTATTGGTTTTGATGCCAAAGAACATATAGTACAAATCTGTAAAGAAAATTTGCATAAAGCTGGTCTTGAGAGTATTTGTGAAGTGCATCAATGTGAGATAAAAAACTTATACAATCCTTTTGCTAATGATAAAAATTGCTTTGTAGTAACAAACCCTCCATATGGTGTACGTATGGGCAATTTTAATTCTTTAATATGCCTCTACAATAGTTTAGGAGCTAAATTAAAAGAGCATTTTATTAATGCTAAAGCTGCTATTATTTCAAGTTCAAATGAGCTTTTATCTTGTTTAAAACTTAAATATGATAAGAGTTATAAGCTTTATAATGGTCAATTATTGTGTGCATTGCGTATTTATAATATTGAAGCAAGAGATACACAAAAACAAGAGGATGTTATTGAGTTTAAGAATCGTTTAAAGAAAAATTTAAAAGCCTTAAAGAAGTTTATAGCTAATCAAGATACTGATTGTTATCGTATTTATGATGCTGATATTCCTATGTATAAAGCAGCTATTGATTACTATGCTGGTAATTATGTGTTATATGAATATGCAGCTACTAAAGATGTTGATCCTCATAAAGTACGTGAGCATTTATATGATATGATTGCGGCTGTTCAAGAGGTATGTGAAGTACCTGGTGAGCAAATTATTGTAAAGAGCAGACAAAAACAACAAGGCTCTAACCAATATGAGGGACAGGAACAAAAACAAAATGAATTTATCTGTGTACATGAAGCTAATCTTAAGTATTATGTAAATTTACATGATTATTTAGATACTGGTATTTTTTTAGATGCGCGTAATATTAGAGAGCTAATTTTTAACAATGCAAAAGACAAGGATTTTTTAAACTTGTTCTGTTATACAGCAACAGCTACAGTGGCAGCTGCTGTAGCTGGTGCAAAACAAACTTTAAGTGTAGATATGTCTAATACTTATTTAGATTGGGCAGTACGTAATTTTAAGCTTAATAATATTAGTTTTAGCAATAATCGTTTAATGCAGCAAGATTGTTTATATTTTTTAAGTCATAATTGCACACAAAAATTTGATTTAGTGTACTTAGATCCTCCTACTTTTTCAAATTCAAAACGTATGGAGGGTATTTTAGATATAGTACGTGATCATGTTAAATTACTCGCTAATTTAACTTTGCATTTAAAAGATCAAGCTACAGTTTATTTTTGCACTAATAAGCGTAACTTTAAGATAGATGAGCAAGCTTTAGTGGAGTATGGTTATAGTGTTGAAAATTATACTCATAAAAGTATACCTTTTGATTTTAAACAACAACAAAATATACATAGCTTCTTTATCTTACAATTTGATAGAACAAAACTAAAGGGTGAAATTGAGCCTTTAGTTTCTAATAAGGCACTACCACGTTGGTCAAAAAGTATTGGTGAGCGTAAAACTATACCTAGTGTTTCTAAAAACTATAGTAGTACTAAAGAAAAAACAAAGTTTGAGCATAAGATTAAATCAAGTTTAACAAAGAATGCTACACCACGTAAACGTAGAGTCTTTGGTCCTATGGGAGTAAGTGAGGAATAGCATGAGCTTAATTAATTTAGTGGAAGCTAATTTACAAATAGGCCAAGATCATATTTTACAAAATGCTTCTTTAAGTATTGAAGAAGGACAAAAGCTATGTTTAGTAGGGCGTAATGGCACTGGTAAGTCTACTTTACTTAAAGTTTTAGATGGTAGTGTGCATTTAGATAGTGGGCGAATAATTAAACAGCAGGGGTTAGTTGTAGCTCGATTAATGCAAGACCCTCCTCTTGATATTACAGGCAATGCTTATGATGTGGTTTGTCAGCATGCAGGACAAATAGGAACTATGCTTTATGCTCTTAAGCATGAAACAGATGAGCAAAAATTGCATGATATTAATAATTATATAGAAACACATAACGGTTGGGAGCTTCATGCACACATACAAAAAACTTTAAATTTATTGAAAATAGCAGAAGATCAAAATGTTGAAGATCTAAGTGGTGGTATGCGTCGTAAGCTTGCTTTAGCTTCATGTTTAGTGTTGCAACCTCATTTATTGCTTTTAGATGAACCAACTAATCATTTAGATATAGATTCTATTATTGAACTTGAGGATTTTATTAAAAGCTATAAAGGAACAGTTTTAGTAATTTCTCATGATAGAGCTTTTTGTGACAGCATAAGTACATGTATTATTGAATTAGATAGAGGTAAACTTTATAGCTATCCTTATAAATTTGATAAATATATTGAGTATCGCAATGAGCGTTTACGTACTGAAGAAATTGCTAATAAAAACTTTGATAAAGAGCTTGCTTTAGCAGAAGCTTGGATTAGACGTGGTGTTAAGGCTCGTCTAGCACGTAATGAGGGACGGGTACGTAATTTAAAACAAATGCGTGAACAGCGTGCAGCAAGACGTGATCGCTTAGGTAAGATTAAAGTTACACAAAATAATGCTCAAAGAAGTGGTGAAATTGTCTTTGAGCTTGATAATATCAATATTAGTTTTGCTGGTACTAAGATTATAGATAATTTTAGTGCTACTATTATGCGCCAAGATAAAATTGGTATTATTGGTAAAAATGGTTGTGGCAAAACAACTTTAGTTAAGGCTTTGTTAGGTTTAATTAATTTAGATTCAGGTACTATAAAACAAGGTTCTAACCTTCATATACAATATTTTTCTCAATATCAAGAGCATTTAGATTTAGATAAAAGTTTAGCTGATAATATAGCAGATGGTAAAAAAGAAGTTTTAATAAATGGCAGAGCCATACATATAGTATCTTATTTAAAAGATTTTTTATTTGATACTAGACGTTTAAATCAAAAAGTTAAAACTTTATCAGGTGGTGAGAAAAATCGCTTAATGTTAGCTAAGATCTTTGCTGTACCTTCAAATGTATTAATTTTAGATGAGCCAACTAATGATTTAGATTTAGAAACTTTAGAATTATTAGAAGAGCTTATTTTTGAATATAAAGGTACAGTTATAGTTATAAGTCATGATAGAAGTTTTATTGATAAAATAGCAACTGAAACTTATGTCTTTGAAGGTAATGGTAAGATTGAAAGTATTGTTGGTGGTTATAAAGAAGTTTTATATTATTACAAGCATAAGCAACAGCAAAAACAAGAATTAAAGATCAATGAAGCTAAAGCTAATGCTAATAATAGTGTTAGCAAGAGCAATAAAGATAGTAATAAATTAACCTTTACTCAAAAACATGAACTTGCACAATTACCTCAAAAGATAGATGAGCTTGAAGATAAGCTTGCAAGTATTGATAATTTGCTTGCTGATGCTGATCTTTATAAAGATGGGGGGCAAAATGCAGCACAATTAATGCAGGAGCGTCAAATTTTACAAGAACAAATAGATGCTCTATATGCTCGTTTTGAAGAATTAATGGAAAAAAGTGAATAAGTATGAAAATTGATTTACATTGTCACTCAAATTGCTCAGATGGTTCATTAAGTGTGGAGCAATTAATAGATAGAGCTTGTAGTTTAGATGTTAAGATTTTAGCTCTGACTGATCATGATACTATAAATGGTGTTGAGCAAGCTATGTGTATAGCTGCTGATAGACTCAAAATTATACCAGCTTTAGAATTATCTGTAACTTGGAATGATAAGCAAATACATATAGTAGGTTTAGGTATTGATATTGATAGTACAGCACTAATTGATTTAATTAATGAGCAAAATCAAAGACGTAAAGAGCGTGCTTTAAATATTGGTAAAAAACTTGAAAAATTAGGTTTTAAAGATGCTTATGCTAATACTAAAGCTTTAAGTGGTAGTGACGATAGTATTATTACTCGTGGTAATTATGCACGCTATTTATACAGTATAAAAGCGGCCTGTTCTGTAGATGATGCTTTTAATACCTATTTAAAACAGGGTAAAAAAGCTTATGTGAAAACACAATGGGTAAGTTTGCAAAATGGTATTGCTATTATTAAGCAAAGTGGTGGTATTGCTGTTTTAGCTCATCCTAAGCGCTATCCTTTAACTAATATGAAATTATGTGAACTTATAGAGGATTTTAAGAGTGCAGGTGGTGAGGCTATGGAAGTTAGTAATTGTGGTCAGAGTTTAACTGAGCGTGATTACTTATCTAAGCTTTGTTTAAAATATAATCTTTTGGCTAGTTGTGGCAGTGATTTTCATCATGAGGGTGTCTTTAGAGAGCTTGGGCATAATATAGAAATACCACAAGCTAATACTTCTGTGCTTGAACATGATAGAGTCAAAAGATTTTTATAAAAAAGAAGATAAAAAGTATAAGAGATAAAGTTTATGGTTGCACAATTTATATCAATTCACCCTGATAATCCACAGCCTCGTTTAATTAAACAAGCATGTGAATTAATTGAGCATGGTGCAGTAGTAGTGGTACCTACAGATTCTGCCTATGCACTATGTTGTAAGCTCGCTAATAAAGCTGCTGTTGAGCGTATTTCTCGAATTAGACAAATTAGTAAAAAGCATAATTTTACTTTATTGTGTAGAGATTTATCAGAGATCTCAACTTATGCTAAAGTTTCTAATAATATTTTTAGATTATTAAAAAACAATACTCCAAATGCCTATACTTTTATTTTAAAAGCAACAAAAGAAGTTCCTCGTTTATTATTAAATGATAAACGTAATACTATAGGTATTAGAGTGCCAGATAATGCTATAGTGCAAGCTTTACTTGAGCAATTAGATCAACCTTTAATGAGCTGTACTTTAATTTTACCAGGACATGAAGAGGCAGAATCAGATCCTGTTGATATCAATGAAAAAATAGGTTCAGTAGTTGATTTAATTATAGATGGTGGTTTGGTGGTGCCAGAGGCTACTACTGTGATACGCTTTGAAGATGATGTACCTGTAGTCAGACGTATTGGAGCTGCTGATCCTAGTCCTTTTGAATAGGTTAAAATAAAAAGCCTATACGATTAAGTGATAGGCTTTTAAATTGGTAAAATTCTTATTTATTACCACAAGAGCAAGAGCTATGTGAGCAAGTTTTAGCTTCAATGTTAGTGTTTGCTAATTTTTGGCTAGCACTATCATCTCTAATCAAAAATGCACTTTGAATATCAAAGTCATGTTCACATGCTAAACTTACATAGTAGCCATCACCTTTAGCTACATCAAGAGCATTGCCCTTATCATCTTGTAAGCTTTCTCCTGTCAGTTTAATTTGACCATTTGGTGTATAAATAATTAAATTTGAATTTTTATCAAATTTATTTTTAACCTTGATATAGATACGACCATTTTCTTTTTTATCTATTTCACCAACTTGCTGCCAGGTATTAACAGATGGGCAATTAGTTTCATACTCTTGCATTTCATCAGGACGATGTGGTTCTAATAAACCTGTAGTATATGCACGAGATGGAATTGATTCTACAATTTCATAAGATTCAGATGGTACTTCGCCACCATTATAGACACTGTCAATAGCGATACGATAGGCTCGAGCCATAGCAGCGGAATAAAAAGGTGAGCGAGAGCGACCTTCTATTTTAAGTGAATCAACACCAATATCTATGAGTTTTTTAAGTACAGGCAGAGTACATAAATCTTTTGAATTTAATAAATATGTACCATGCTCATCTTCTTCAATTGGCATCCATTCGCCTTTGCGCTGTGATGTTTCTTCAATTTCAGCACTGATAGAACGAACATTATAGCCCCAGCGACATGAGTTAGTACAAGCACCAATATTTGCATCTCTGTGAGCAAGCATTCCTGAAATTAAGCATCTGCCAGAAACAGCAATACATAAAGCACCATGAGCAAAAACTTCAATTTCCATTTCAGGACAATCTTGCTTAATCATAGCAATTTCAGTTAAAGATAGTTCTCTAGCTAAAATACAGCGTTTAACGCCAATTTTATGCCAAAATCTAGCAGTTCCTGCATTTACAGTATTTGCTTGTACTGATAGATGTACAGGGATATGAGGGTGACGTTCTATAGCTAAATCAATTAAACCAGGATCTGCCATAATAAAAGCATCTGGCTTCATAGAAGCTACCTCATCTAGAGCTTCAATAAAGTTTTTAGTACGGCGCATATGTGGAATAACATTAAGTACTGCAAAGAATTTCTTGCCATGTTTATGTACAAACTCAATGCCTTCTTGAAAGTCTTCACGTGAAAACTCATTACCACGTACACGTAAGGACCAACGTGGAACACCAGCATAAATAGCATCAGCGCCATATTGTGCTGCAAGTTTAATATGTTTAACGCTCCCAGCTGGAGCTAATAACTCAGGCTTTTTCACAATTAAAAATCTCAACTATTGTATTTGAAAGTATGGTTAAATAATCAGCTTGTAAAATGAGTATTGATTGTAGATCTAAAATAACATCATTTGTGCGCTCTGGTAAATTTTTCTCTACATATTGATCAAAAACGCTAATTCTTTTAACACTAAGATCACAACTTAAGACAAAACTTATCATATCATCATAGTTAATTTGAATATCTGTAACTATTTTGCCTGCCTTAATATGTCCTATAACTTCATCCTTAGTTAAATCTTCTTTTGAGATTCTAACTACACCACCTTCATCATCAGCACTTTTAAAGACTACATCATTACCAAGCTCAAAGTTTTGTGGTATATTGTCGCCTTTAACCCAAGTAGTCATTCTATCTTCAATTACACAGCGAGGACTAAAGGACTTACAAGGAAATGATCCCATTAAAGCTTCACGTATGTGAGCTATAACATTTTCAGCCCGTTTAGCACTAGATACAGATACAGCACAAAAACCTTTATCAACATTTACCCAAATTATAGTTTCACGTTTTTGTGTAAAAGCTTTTGGTAAAAGTTGGTTGATTAGAGCTGTTTTTAATTGTTGTTTTTCATTTTGTCTAAGCTCACGATTTAATTGAGTTTCTTTTTCAATAATTACATCTTCAAGTTGAGAATTTATAACAGATGCAGGAAGTAATTTAGTCTCTTCAACAAATTTAAAAAAGAAATTTTTATTGTATTCAAAAACAAAAAGATCAGATTTATTACCATAAAGTGGTGCAAAACCACTACTTTGTAATTGTGTTGCTTGACATGGGGTAAAGGCGTGATCTTGTAATAGTTTTTCCAATTGCATTTCATTGCTAAAGCAATTTTTAACATGATCATCTAGTTTTAAATCATATAAACGTGCATTCTTAAACCACATAGATATTTCCTTTGTTACTATATTTTAGTCGTTATTATAATGTATTAAGACAAATAAAATTTAATTTTGACTATAAAAAGATTGAAAATAATATGTAAGTAAAACTTAAAAATATTTTTAAGCTATAACTTTTAAGCCTACTCTTAAATTATTTAGTATAAATCAAATAGTAAATATTTTTATTATTAAAATATATATAAAATATTTTACTATAAATATATAATTAATTTAATTATATTTTATAATTAAGTTAAGAATAAAATTTATTATATTTATATAATTTTTAATTTTATACTTAAATTCTTTATCTGTAGCAGATGGTACTTTTACTTTTGTTTTAGAAAAACCTAAATATTATAGATGTTAATGTTCAATTTATAGTTGGTAATATATGTTGTAAGGACAATAAAATGAAAAAATTGTAAGAAGCGAATATAGAGTTGTGATGATGATTCACAAGAGATTTGTAATATATAGCAAAATCAATAAAATGAGATATTAATCATTGTTAATAATATATTTTAAGCATAGATTAAAGATAAATAATAAAGGTATAGATAAATAATATATAGCTATTAATAAGTTATATTATATTTTTTATTAAATTATCTAGCAAAAACAATGATTTTATCTTAAGAAAAAAACCTATAAATTACAGTAAAAATGTAGTAAAAATGTTATAATAATATCTTTGTATTCACTAAAATTTTTTAGATTATAAGGTAAGGTAAGATGGTTGATAAAACCGATGAAATATTAAATGATCAAGCATCAAATGCTGATAATAAAGATCAATTAGATTTGCAAGCATCTACAAATACTAATGTGGTAACAGTAAAACTTGAGGATGAATTAAAGCAGTCATTTATTGACTATGCTATGAGTGTTATTGTTGATAGAGCCTTACCTGATGTAAGAGATGGTCTTAAGCCTGTACATCGTAGAGTGCTTTATGACATGTATGATCTTAAAATTTGGCACAATGGTCAAACTAAAAAATCTGCTCGTGTTGTTGGTGATGTTATAGGTCGTTTCCATCCCCATGGTGATGCTGCTGTATATGAAACTATTGTAAGAATGGCCCAATGGTTTTCTATGCGTAGTCCTTTGATTTTTGGTCAAGGTAATTTTGGTAATATTGATGGTGATGGTGCTGCTGCTATGCGTTATACCGAAGTTCGTATGACAAAAATAGCAGAGATGATGTTACAAGATATTGATAAAGAAACTGTCAATACTTATCCAAACTATGATGGTAATGAACAAATTCCTGAAGTTTTACCTACAAGATTTCCAAATCTTTTAGTTAATGGTTCATCTGGTATTGCTGTGGGTATGGCTACTAATATTCCACCACACAATTTAGCTGAAGTTATCAATGGCACAATTGCTATGTTAGATAATCCTAGCATTACTTTAGAGCAGATGATGACTTATATACAAGGTCCTGATTTCCCAACTGGTGGTTACATTGTAGGTAAAGCAGGTATTAAAGAAGCCTATGCTACAGGTCGTGGACGCTGTGTTATGCGTGCCCGTACTCATAGTGAGACTGATAAGTCAGGTCGTAAGACTATATACGTTGATGAAATTCCATACCAAGTTAATAAGAGTGCTATTGTAAAACAAATAGCAGAGCTTGTACGTGATAAAAAGATAGATGGTATTGCTGAGGTTAATGATCTCTCAGATAAAGATAATCAAGTAAGAATTGCCATTGATTTAAAGCGTGATGCTTGTGAAGAATCTGTTTTAAATAATCTTTATGAAAAAACAGCAATGCAAACTACTTTTGGTATCAATGTAGTTGCTTTAGTTAATAATAGTCCTAAACAATTACCATTACTTGAAATTTTAAAAGAATTCTTAGATTTTAGACGAGAGATTGTTACAAGACGTACAGTTTATCTTTTAAGACAGGATAGACGTAAAGCTTTTATTGATGAGGGCTTGATTGTTGCAAAAAATAATATTAGTAAAATTATTGAAATTATTACTAATTCCAAAAATGCAGAAGACGCTCGTAATGCTTTAATGGAGCAAGCTTGGGATGCTAACTTAATTGCAACTCTTATACAAAAAGATGAAGATGGCAATAATATTTGTCTACCTCAAGGTATTGAGGCAAGAGCTGGCTTACATGGTGATAAGTATTATTTAGCTCAAGAGCAAGCTAAGGCTATCTTAAGTCTGCAGCTACAAAGGTTAACTCATTTAGCCACTGAAGAAATTCAAGCAGATTATAAGAATTTAATTGAAAATATTAAAGGTTATTTACGCATTTTAAATGACACTAAAGTTATGAATGAGGTCATTAAAAATGAGTTAATTGAGGTTAGAGATCAATATTCAGATAAGAGAAGAACTGATTTTATTGCTGATATGGGCAAGTTATCAAAGGGTGACTTTATTGCTAAGCAAGATGTAGTTATTACCTTATCTCAAGATGGTTATATTAAATATCAAGATATAGCAAGTTATGATAGTCAAAGACGTGGAGGTAAGGGGCGTTTAGCAGCTAAACTTAAAGATGAGGACTTTATTACTAGAGTTGCTATTGCTAATACCCATGATAATATTTTATGCTTTACCTCTATGGGACGCTGTTTTGTAAGTTTAGTGTATGAACTGCCAAATTCTGATAACAAGACATGGCGTGGTAAACCAATACAAAATCTCTTTAATATAGAAGAAGGTGAATTTATTACTGCTATTTTACCTATTTCAGAGATTAATGAAGATTGCTATGTTATGATGGCTACAGCTAAAGGCTTTGTAAAAAAGACACCATTGAGTTCTTTTAAGTCATTTATTGGCAGATCTAATGCAAATGCTATTAAGGCAATAAAACTTGCTCAAGATGATATTTTAATGGGAGTAGAGCTTACAAGTGGTGATGATGATGTAGTTTTAATTGGATCTCATGGCAAAGCTATACGTTTTTGTGAGTACTTTACTAAAAAAGAAGCAAGTGATGCTAATCTTGACGATGTTGAAGAGGATAATACAGAAGAGCTTGAAACAGAACTTGAAGTTGAAGCTCAAGATAATAATGAGTCAGATGATAGCAGTGAAAATGTAGTTGATAGACATAAAGGTTCAGGACTTAGACCATCAGGAAGAACTTCTGGTGGTGTTCGTGGCATACGTTTACCTGAGGGTGCTAAGCTTGTATGTTTAATTACTTTAAGTGCTGACGTTGTTGATAATGCTGATCTTTTAATTGCTTGTGCTAATGGTTACGGTAAGCGCATGCCAGTCTCATCAATTCCATTTAGAAATCGTGGTGGTTTAGGAAATATCGTTATGCGCAATATTGAGCGTAATGGTGAGATAATTGGTGCTGGTCTAGTTGATGATGATAGTGAGTATATGTTAATTACTAATCAAGGACAATTGATTAGATCTCCTCTTGATGAAATTCGTCAAATGGGTAAATATGCTTCTGGCGTTATTTTAATGCGCGTAAGTGAAAATGAGCAAGTTATTGCTATGCAAACCTTATCAAAAGATGTTGTAGCATCGGCAAAAGCTCAAAGTGAAGCAAGATTACACGATAAGCTTGAAATGCAACAAGCTTTAGGACAAACAGAAAATTAATTTGGGAGTGTATAAATGGGTAAAGCCTGGAATTATGGTGCAGGTCCTAGTATGATACCTGTAGAGGTAATGGAAAAAGCACAAAAAGAGTTTTTAGATTTTAATGGTCTAGGACTTGGCATTGTAGAAATGTCACATCGTAGTGCTGAGTTTGATGCTGTAGCCAAGCATGCTGAACTTATGTTACGTAAGTTACTAAAAGTACCTGATAATTATAAGATTTTATTTGAGCAAGGCGGTGGTCGTGGTCAGTTTGCTGCAGTACCTTTAAATATTTTGCCTGAGGGGGGCAAGGCTGATTATTTTGTAACAGGACATTGGTCTCGTAGTGCTTATTTAGAGTGTAAAGAGCGTTATGGTGAGGCTATTTTACATGAGTGTGTAGAACAAGACGATAATGGACAGTATTTTATAAATTATCAAAAAATGCAAGTTACAGAGGGAAGCAGTTATGCTTTTATCTGTATTAATGAAACAGTAAATGGTATTGAGGTTAATCAATTGCCAGATACTAAAGGTGTACCATTAATTGCAGATATGTCATCTAATATATTAACTCGCAATATTGATGTTAGTGCTTTTGGGGCTATTATTTTTGGTGCACAAAAGAACTTGGCTCCATCTGGTATTACTGTCACTATTGTAAGGGAAGACTTAATTGGTAAAGCTAGAAAATATTGTCCATCTGTTCTAGATTGGTCTATACTTGCAAAATATGATTCTATGTACAATACACCAACTACATTCTCATGGTATATGGCAGGTTTAGCACTTGATTGGATAGAGAGTATTGGAGGTGTATCAGAGCTTGAGCGTCGTAATGCAGCTAAGGCTGATTTACTATATGATTACGTAGATAGTTCAGATTTTTATTTATGTCCAATCAAACGTCAAGATAGATCACGTGTAAATTGTGTGTTTACTCTAAAAGATGAAAGTAAAAATGCAATTTTCTTGCAAGAGGCTAAAAAGCACAATATGATAGGACTAAAGGGACATAAAGTTCTAGGTGGTATGCGTGCAAGCATCTATAATGCCATGCCAAGAGAGGGCGTAGAGGCTTTAATCAAATTTTTAAAGGAATTTGAATCTCAATACGCCTAAATCCTAAATGTGGAGATCATTATGCCAAATATAGACTTTGAATGGATTAAATCTTACCCACAAGGGGTGGAAAGTGATGTTGATACCCATCCATTTGAGAGCATTAATGATCTCTTTGAGTATGCTTGTGAGAAATATGCAGATCATATAGCATATACTAATATGTCAAAAAGCTTAACCTATGGACAATTAAAAAATAAGGTTGAGCTTTTTTGTAGCTTTTTACAAAATCATTTGAGGCTAAAAAAGGGGGACAAACTAGCCTTAATGATGCCCAATGTTTTACAATACCCTGTATGTTTATTTGCTGCCTTAAAGGCAGGTCTAACTGTTATTAATATCAATCCGTTATATACCCCTCGAGAGTTAACTGCAATATTGCCTGATAGTAATGCTAAAGCTATTGTAGTTTTAGAAAATTTTGCACATGTTTTATATCAAGTAATTGATAAGACGCAAATAGAACATGTTGTTATTGCAAAAGTAGGGGATTGTTTGGGATTTAAAGGTAGCATAATTAATTTAATACTCAAGTTAAAAGGTTTTAAGTATTATAGATTTAAAAATGCTATAAGTTTTAAAAAAGCTTTGTATTTAGGTTCATTACTGCCATATAAAGAAGTAGCCTCACGTTATAATGAATTAGCTTTTTTGCAATATACTGGAGGCACTACTGGTAAACCTAAAGCTGCTATGTTAAGTCATGGTAATATTATCGCAAATATTACTCAAGCTTATAGCTTCTATAGTCCTGTTCTTAAGCGTGGTCAAGAAAAAGTATTAACAGCTATTCCTGTATATCATGTGTTTGCTATGACTATCAATCTTGTATTAATGATGGCTATAGGTGCACATAATCTCTTAATTACTGATCCTCGTAATATACGCAGGTTTATTGCTACATTAAAAAAACATAATGATATAAGTTTAATGACAGGTGTTAATACCTTATTTAATGCTTTATTACAACATAAAGCTTTTGATGAAATTAAGTTTAAAAAGCTTAAATTGGTTATAGGTGGAGGTGCAGCTATACAGTCAGGCGTAGCTCATTTATTCTATCAAAAAACAGGTTTAAATATTTTAGAAGGCTATGGTCTAACAGAGTGTTCTCCTTTAGTATGTGTTTGCCCTTATACAACTAAGCAATATACAGGTACTATAGGTTTGCCAGTGCCTGCTACACAAGTTGCAATTATAGATGAAAATGGTAATTTTATTCATGAGTTAGATGTCAAAGGTGAGCTTGTTGTAAAGGGGCCTCAGGTTATGCAAGGTTACTATAAGAATGAGCAAGCAACTGCTCATACTATTGTTAATGGTTTTTGCAGAACAGGAGATATAGCTGTATGGAAAGAGGGTGGTTATATCAAGATTATTGAGCGCATCAAGGATATGATCTTAGTTTCAGGTTTTAATGTTTTCCCATCAGAAATAGAAGATGTTGTTTCTAAATTTACAGGGGTATTAGAATGTGCTGTAATTGGTATACCATCTGAAAATACAGGTGAGGCTGTATGTCTGTATATTGTTAGGAAGAAAGGTTCTAATTTCACTAAAGATGATCTTATAGAATATTGTAAGGCAAATTTAACAGGCTATAAGATTCCAAAAGAAATAAGATTTTTAAATAGTTTACCTAAAAATACTATTGGTAAAGTTTTAAGACGTGAATTGCGTGAAGAATATAAAAAACATTTAAATGAAAAAAGTAAACATAAATTACATTGATGATCAAGATAGTTTATATATTTTGTGTCAGAAAATTAAAAGCTTAAGCAGTAATGAGTATATTGCTATTGACACAGAATTTGAGCGTATATCTAGTTATTATCCAATTTTAAGTATTATACAATTAGCTATAAATGATCAAGCTTATATCGTAGATGCTATTGCTTTAAATAATCTTAAAGATTTCATAATTTGTCTGCGTGATACTAAAGCTAGTTGCTTACTTTTTAGCGGTATTGAGGATATGGAGATTTTAGTCCATTTAAGTGTTGTACATTGTGGAGAAAGATTTTTACCTAATAAACTTTTAGATATACAGCTTTTAAATATGTTTTACCATAGTAATGGTGTTGTAGGATTAAGTAAACTACTAAAACAAGAACTTAATATTGATATTAGTAAAGATCAGACTTTATCTAATTGGCTTCAAAGACCTTTAGAATTAGAGCAGCTTAATTATGCAGTTAATGATGTTATTTATTTATATGATCTGTATCATACTTTAAAACAAAAAGTAGCTAGTAATAATTATATTTACTTTGAGTGTGAGTGTAATAATAGAAAACAAGAGTGCTTAAAAGAGATTTCTGATGATGAAGCTTATTTATATATTGCAGGTGCAGGTAAGTTAAATACGTTAGAGTTAACACGTTTAAAATATTTGTGCAGTTTAAGACAAGCTTATGCTAAAAAGCATAATATAGCTCTAAATTGGGTGATAACTACAGGTGCTTTAGTTTCTTTATGTACTAAGCGTTGTTATAGTATAGCAGATATTGCTAAAGCTGGTGTTAAACATGGAGCCATTAAGCAAAATGGTAATATGATTTTGCAATGGTTAAAGCAAACATACCAATTAAAGCCACAGCAAGATATAGCTTTAGCTTATGATCTTTTTTATCAAAAACGTGAGTATGCTGGTGTATTACATAAGCTTAAAGCTTTATTAACACATATTGCTAAAAAGTATGAAATTGATCCAAGCATGTTTGCTAGTAAAAAGATTATAGCTGATTTAATGTATAGTAAGTATGTTAAGAAACAATCTTATCTTGAGGGAAGTTGGCAGTGGCCTTTATGTAGTGAAGTAGCTGATTTTATTAAAATTGATTAAGTTTAAATAATGATATTGCAGCTTATGTAAAAGGAGAAAAACATAAGCTGCGCCTTTTTCATACCTATGCGCTTATTCTATATTTATAGATAATAAAATCAATTTAAAAACTATATAAAATTTATCAATTAACAAAAATTATTATCAAAAAGTATTTATGATTGAGAATTATTAGCTTTAACTTTATTTTTACGCTCTTGTTCAGCTTTTAAACTATCTCTTACTTGATGACTCATTTTACGTGCTTGATTTTTAGCTTTTAAAACATAAGCACAAAATGCAATAGTGATGATTACTAAGATAATATTAAGTAAATAATCCATCTTTACTCCTTTTTATCTAAAATTATTTTTGTAAATACTTTATTTAAAATTAACACTATTGTTTAGTGCTAAGAATCATTAAATAAATATTAAGAAATAAATATTAAGTTTATCAGTTGTTATTTTATGTAAACTAATTTTATTTTAAATTTTATTAAAAGTTTTTAGCATATTGAAAACTCAAAACTAATATCTATAGGCGTTAATTATGTTATATAAAAATAGTGTTTATAAAAAAGCATTTATAGATATAATATTGATTTAAAAGAAAAAAAATATTAATGAAATTTAGTATTTATTGATAATGATCAAGTATATTGCAAGACAAATACATTAAAATTATAGTAAAATACAGTGCTGATGCGATATTTTTTCGCATTTAAGTTTAAATTGAAATACAAGGTGCTTGTTATGGATGAAATACAAAGTAATCTAGGTGCTATTGATTATGCTATTTTTGCTATATATGTTTTAGTAATTATTGGTGTAGGTTTAGCTGTATCTAGAAAAAATAAACAAAGTACAGAGGGCTACTTCCTTGCTGGTAAATCTTTGCCATGGTGGGCGGTTGGTGCATCATTAATTGCAGCAAATATCTCAGCAGAGCAATTTATCGGTATGTCAGGTTCTGGCTTTTCCATAGGCTTAGGTATTGCTTCTTATGAGTTTATGGCTGCTGTTACCTTGATTTTAGTAGGTAAATACTTCTTACCTATCTTTATTGAAAAAGGTATTTACACCATTCCTGAGTTTGTTGAAAAGCGTTATAACAAAAGCTTAAAAACTATTTTAGCTGTATTTTGGATTTGTTTATATGTCTTTGTAAACTTAACATCAGTGTTATACTTAGGTGGTCTTGCTTTAGAGACTATTTTAGGTATACCTATGATGTATTCTATTATTTTCCTAGCAGTTTTTGCTCTTGTTTACTCTGTATATGGTGGTTTATCTGCTGTAGTTTGGACAGACGTAATTCAAGTTGTTGTGCTGATAATAGGTGGTTTTGCTACAACTATTTTAGCTGTAAGCTTTGTAGGTGGTGATGGTGGTTTCTTTGCTGGTATGAGCAATCTATATAGTGCCTCACCAGATCATTTTAAGATGATTTTAGATAAGTCTAACCCACAATTTAATAATCTACCTGGTATTGCTGTATTAATTGGTGGTCTTTGGGTAGCTAACCTTTATTATTGGGGCTTTAATCAATATATTATTCAAAGAACATTTGCTTCAAAATCAGTAGATGAAGCTCAAAAGGGTCTAGTATTTGCGGGCTTTTTAAAGTTAATCATTCCATTTATTGTAGTAATTCCTGGTATTGCTGCTTATGTAATTGTAAATGATCCAGCTTTAATGGCACAATTAGGTAATGCTGCTACTAACTTTATGCCAACATCTCAAACTGCAGATAGAGCATATCCTTGGCTTACACAATTTTTACCTACAGGTGTTAAGGGTCTAGTATTTGCTGCTTTAGCCGCTGCAATTGTATCTTCACTTGCTTCAATGCTAAACTCAACAGCTACTATCTTTACTCTTGATATCTATAAAGAGTACATCAATAAGAATGCCTCTGATACCAAGCTTGTAAATATTGGTAGATTAACTGCTGTAGTATCACTTGTGATTGCTATCTTTACAGCTCCTTTATTAGGTGCTATTGAGCAAGCCTTCCAATTCATTCAAGAGTATACAGGTCTAGTTTCACCAGGTATTTTAGCTGTGTTTGTAGCTGGCTTGTTCTGGAAGAAGGCAACATCTTATGGTGCTACTGTAGGCGTTATTGCTTCTATCCCTATTGCTTTGTTGTTAAAGTTCTTACCACTTGATATGCCATTCTTAGATCAAATGATGTATACCTTTGTTCTAACTTTAGCTATTATTGTGTTTGTATCTTTAGCTTCATCTGAAAATGATGATGATCCAAAGGGTATTTCACTTACTAAAAAGACTTTTGCTACCTCAACCGCTTTTAGAATTGGTTCATATATAGTATGTTTAATTACAGCAGCTATATATGCTTTATTCTGGTAATGAGTTAGGTTAAGTTAATATACTCCTACTAAATTATATAAATTTAGTAGGAGTTTTTAATATCTAAAAATTCTTTTTGATACTTTCTATTAACATATCTAATGATTTAATTTCTTTTCAAAATTATATTTTTCTAAGAGTTGTAAGAATTTTGCTTATTTTTTAAATAAAAAACTAAAATTATTATTAATTACAATTAAATAGTTTTTTGCTGTAGCTAACATTTAATACAGTAAAGTGATGACAAGTTATAGGATGCGATCTATTATATTGTTAGTTTCAAGATTAGCTTAGTTGTATAGGAGAATTTAACTTATGATGCTAGACAATAGAGTTACTAATACTATAGTTTGTAAAATTTCATTTAGTTGGTACAGCATACTATGGTCAGAGTTTTTATCTTCAGGGTCTGTTTCAATAAATTTATGGACTAAGGCTAATGATCAAATTAAAAATTTAATTTCTACAATAGAGCCTGGAACTTTAATAGTATTAGTTTTAGAAAAAGGTGAACATATTTATATTGTTGGAGGTGCTTTTTACTTTAGATCAATGTTTTGCAAAGCTGATGAAGCTTGGAGTTTATTTGGTGTAAGAAATGGTGCTAAAAATTATGATGAGTTTATTTCTTTAGTTAATACAAGAATTGGTGATGCTAATGAAAATATGGTATGTACATTAGCTGATAATTTGTTTTTATTTGATCGTAATACTAAATTTATTATGCCAGATGAATTACGAGATAAATTTAAAACAGCTGAGTATTATTGTTTAGATAAAAATGAGCCATTAGCTTTATATTTAAATAAATTTGTATTAATGCATCGTTTTTCTTTCTTAGATCAATATGGTGATAATTGGCAAGGTGTATATAAAGCAGCTTCAGCCCGTAATGAGCGTAATTACTTACCATCTTTTAGAGCAAGAGTTTTTGCGGCTTATAAATATCGTTGTGCTTTAACCGGTTGTGAATCACGTGTAGCTTTAGATGCAATTAATATTCAACCTTTTTATGATTTTACTTTTCAAGGTGCACAAAATGGTATCTTATTACGTGCTGATATCTGTCGATTATTTAGTCATGGTTATATAACTTTTTATTATGCAGATGATAATACTGTTAAATTAAAGCTATCAGAGTGTATAAAAACAGCTTGGCCAGATGACTATATTTGTTATGATGAAGCAATATTAAATATGCCAGATGATAGAAGTTTATGGCCAAAGAAAGAGTATTTACAATGGCACCAACAAAATTGCTATGAGCATTGGTTCATACAAGGTGGTACACATATTTAGTTAGTATATAAAGCTCTATCTAAAATAGGTGGGGCTATAAATTTTTTATTTTTTTAAAATTACTTACCTAATACTACCAAATAATAAATCTAAAATTGTAAGCATAATTCTAACTAACTTGTTAGTAATGCTTATATGGCCTTTGGATAAATCTGTTTAAGATCACATTTTTTATATAACTATAAAAATACTACTTATCAGGTTAATTTAAAATCAATAAGTTGTTTATTAAAGTAAATAATGTGAGTGTTATTTTGTGAAGTTACGCAGACTTATCCAAAGGCCATATAATGCTTATAATTTTACTCTTTTTAAGCTTAGATGGATTTATAAAATTTATAGAGTAAGGTATAATTATACAGATAAACATCTATGTTTTTCTTGAGGTGTATATGAGTTTTATTTCTGCTTTAAATATAAGAGCTAAACTTTTATTTAGCTTTTTAAGTGTGCTTATTATAAGTTGTGTAGTTACTGTAACTTCAATCTTAGGTAGCATTTCAACAATGAATAGTGCTACTACAGTAGATGAAATGTTAAATGGAGGCTACAAGAGAGCAAGTCTTGCTCAATCAACTATCTCTACTATGAATGCTGTTATTTTAGATTGGCTTAATCCACGTAATGAAGAAAATTCAACAGCTTTATACAATAAGTATAAACAATTAGCAACTGAATCTACTCGTTTAGTTAATAGTTTGCGTGAAAGTTATATTGATAGTGTTGATTTTAAACAGGCTATTACAAGTGCTAAAGCAGATTCACAAAGATTACTAGATTTTATTGATACTCAAATAGTACCTTTAGTTAATCAAAATAAACATGCAGATGCTTTAGCTTTATATAGTGAAATTGGTACACCTTTATTTTACAATGTATTAGCAGATTATAAAGTTATTACAAGTGAAATTTTTAAAGTTGTAACTAAAGCAAGTTCTGAGGCCTCATCGTCTAGCAGTATTTATGTATCTATAGTTTTAGCTATAATTAGTTTTATTATTGGTATTAGTTTCGCTTTGATAATCTCATCTTATATATCAAATTGCTTAAAGACACAAATTAAAGCTTTAGATTATATTGCAGATGGTAATTTTAGATTTGATGTTGATACTAATAAATATAAAGATGAATTTGGTTATTGCTTAACAGCTATTTCTCGTATGAAAGACTCTTTGAGCAGAGCTATTGGTTTAACAATTCAAGAGTGTACTTCTATTAACGAAAAGCTTTCTGATATACAAAAACTATCAAATAAGATTGTAAATCAAACCTCACAAGCTGAATCTCAATCTTTAACTGTGGCTTCAGCTTCTGATGAAATGGTTTCTACAACATCTGATATCGCAAGAAATTGTGAAGGTGCTGCTGCTGACTCTGAAAAATCAAAGCATATTACTAATAAGGGTGTGTCTACAGTGCAAACTGCTGTAAGTATGATTAGTAAACAAAGTGAGATTACCGGTGATAATGCTTTAAAAATTGAGGCTTTAGCTAAACAAACAACAGAAATTGGGTCTATTGTAAGTACTATTGATGAAATTGCTGCTCAAACTAATTTACTTGCATTAAATGCTGCAATTGAGGCTGCTCGTGCTGGTGATGCAGGACGTGGCTTTGCTGTGGTAGCAGATGAGGTTAGAGCTTTAGCTTCACGTACCTCACAATCTACACAAGAAATTTCAACAATGGTAACAAATATTCAGACAGAAGCTAAAATTGCAGCAGATGCAATTACACAAAGTGTTTCAAGCATGACATCTGTTGCTCAAGAGGCTAAGTCTGTAGTTAGTATCCTTGATGAGATTACAGAACATGTTAATGGTGTAAATACACAAATTACTCAAATTGCTACAGCTGCTGAAGAGCAAACTGCAGCTACTGCTGAAATTTCAAATAATATGCAAAGCATTACAAATGCAACTCAAGAAATTTCTAAGTCAGCACAAACTACACATTCTTCAATTAATGAGATTAAAGATGAGTTAGACTCTTTACGTAATGAGTTAAACTTCTTTAAAGTTTAATTAACTATAAGTAATCAATACTTCATTTAATAGAATTTAGATGGAGTATTGATAATCCTTTCAGAATTGATCCTATCTTAATAAGATTAATTTATTTCTACTAAAAGCTTACACTTCTTTAATTAATTTTATTTGTTTAATATAAGATTACTCAACTTTCCAACTTAAATAATAGTTAAAAGTTGAGTTAAAGCTAAGCCCTTAGCGGCTTTAGCTGCTCTTT
>CALXNP010000021.1 GCA_944389785.1 uncultured Anaerobiospirillum sp. | reverse complement strand
CAAAGCGACTTTAGCTAGTTTTTAAGTAAATTGATTAATTTTTTTCGTCTACTTTAAGTAATTATTTTAAGTTTTTTGGGGAAATACTCTCCAAAAAACTTTGAATAAAATATGAAATATTGTTTAATATTTCTGATATATAGGTAATATATTCATCTAAGATAGCTTTTTTTGTTTTAGCTGTAGCTAAAGTCGCTTAGAACTTGGCTTTAACTCAACTTTTAACTATTATTTAAGTTGGAAAGTTGAGTTATTAATATTTACTTTAAGATTTTAATCTATGAGCAAAACTTAATTAATTAAATAAAGATTATAGACGACAACTTTTAAATATATCTAAATTAGCATCATAATCTTTAGTTTTAATATCAAATAAGCCAACTATAGAGTGGTAAATATTATTATGTGATAGTTTTTCATTATTGGCTTTATCAATTAAACATTGTTTATCTATACCTAAGTCAATAGCACTAGCATCATCTAAGTACATTTGCATAGGTACTTTAGTTTGTTCATTTGGTGCTACAGCATAAGGAGTGCCATGTAAAAATAGACCATTTTCACCCAATGACTCACCATGATCTGATATATAAATTAAAATAGTATTAAAGTCTTTAGTTTTATTTTTAAGCACATTTATAAACTCTGAAACTATAAAATCTGTATATAAAATTGTATTGTCATAAGTATTAATTATTTCTTGAGTACTGCATTTTTGCAAATCTGCTCTTTGACAAGTAGGGGTAAATTTTTCAAAATCTTTTGGATATCTTTCATAATATTTAGGACCATGTGAACCAATTATATGAAAGACACTAAAGGTATCAGCTACCTGCAATTTATCAATAATATCTTTTGAGTCTTTTAATAATTTTTGATCAAAGCATGTTCCATTTTGGCAAAATTCTTTATCTTTTGGATCTGTTGTGATAGTTAGAGCCTTATTACATACACCTTTGCAACCACTATCATTTTCAAACCATAGATTGTTAATACCAACTTTGTTTAATACATCAATTAGACCATCACGATTTTCAACCTTCTTTAAGCTAAAATCAGATCTGCTTAGGTCTGAAAACATACATGGTACACTTTGAGCTGTTGCAGTACCACAAGAGCTTACATTTTTAAAATTAATGGTATTTTGTAATTCAGTATAGATATTTGTATTACGTGAATAACCATTAAATTTGTAATTTACAGCTCGTGCTGTTTCTCCTAATATAAAAAATACAAGTTTTGGTTTACTGCTTTTAGATTCAATTTTAGCATCAGATGCTAAAATTACAGGTGGAGTAGGTTTTTGTAAATAGGTTTGATTTATATATTTACTGCTTGCATATATATAATCAATAGGGGTAATACTTTTTTGTAAAGTTCTATCCTGTCTGCCAATATAAGCAAAATCTTGATAGAAAATAAAGATAAATATAGCAGTAATAATTAAAGCTACAAAGATAGAAGCAATACGATATATTAATCTTTTAACAATACCTTGAGGGTAGGTAATTTTAGTTCTTATAATTAAAATACAAGGTAAGATAGCAAAGGCTATAAAATATAATAAAGCATAGATAGAAAAATAAGAGCTAGCTTCAGAAACATTTGTTTGTATAAAATTAGTTAGCATATCAACATCAAAAATGGTGTTATAGCTTAAGGCAGAAAATGAAGTAATAGCACTTAATAAAATTAAAATTATAGATAGAGGTTTTTGCAGATATTTATAGCTAGTTAAAAGAGTCAATATTACATATAAAAGTAGAGGTAATGTAATTAATACTGCACTAAAGAAACTAAGATCAGCTTCACTTGTCTTTGTTAAATTAGTATATATTTTTAATAGAAAAGGAAAATTTAAAACATAAGCAAAAAATAAGGCAATAATAAGGCTAAAGATAAGAAAATTAATTTGTAATTGTTTAGTTAATAGTTTTTTAAGCATAGATTTTTACCAATTGTGTAAAAGTGATTTATTATTAAGCAATTGCTCACAGATCTCAATAGATAGGCATATAAAAAAGGAGACAAAGCTCCTTTTATAGAAATTTTAAGGTAGATAATAATATTAATGATGTAGCATACCTGCTTTGACTTTTGATAAAGTAGCTTCATCAACAAGCACAGAAGCAACTGCAAAAGCAAATTCTAGAGCATAAGCAGGACCTTTACCTGTAATTAATTTATGCTCACTGTTAACAATAGCACCATCATCACAGAAATTTACTATGCCATTATCACAACCAGGATAACCTGTAACTTTAGCATCACCAATTAGACCATGAGTTTGCAGAACAAAGCCAGGTGCTGCACAAATTGCTGCTATATATTTGTGGCTTTGCTTTTGTTGTTTAAGTTTAGCTATAAGCTCACTATTATCACGACAAGCACAAGAGCCATCAAGACCACCTGGTATTGCAATTACGTCAAAATCTTGATTTTTTACATCATCAAAATTTACATCACAAATAACTTTAGTGCCATTTGCTAAAGAAACTATCTTATCTTTAACATCTAAAGCAGCTGTTGTAACATTTACACCTGATCTTTTTAAAACATCAGTAATTGTTGTTACTTCTAAGGCTTCAGAGCCATTTGCATATATAACTAGAGCTGTTGCCATAAAAATATCCTTAATTTACACAATTTATTTGATTATACAAAATATAAGTTAACTTCTAACATAAAAATACAATTTTTAGGACAAATATAATTTTTTTTATCGTAAATTTAGAATTTTACATAAGCTGAAAGTTTTGTAATGCATATAGCTTTTTATTTAAAAATTTAAAGCTCTTAGCGCAAAATGTAAATTATTATAGTTTGTTAAAACTTGTTTGAATGGTTGGTAAATAATATTTTATTTGACATTTATAAATTAATACTAATAATATAATTTTATACATATTTATGTATAGATATTTAATGTTTTATATGATTTATTTTGGTTTTAAAAATGAAGTTACTAACTAAGTTATTTTGTCTTGTCCCATTATGTTATTTGAGTGGTTGTGCTTATGTGCAGGCTCCTCCTGAAAATGTTGAGCAAGATACATCAATTTTAGAGCAAAAGCTTAATCAAGAAAAAATTAATGAAGTTATAACACCTACTCTTAAGCGTAAAATTGCTATAGCAAGAATGACAAATAGTTCTTCTTTTGGACGTTCTTTATTGAGTAGAGAAAAAAATAATGGAATAGATGATCAACTTACTGATTTATTAGCAAATGCTTTAACTCAATCAAAGCATTTTATTGTACTTGAAAGACCTGATTTAGGTTCGTTAATTATTGAAAATGCTTTTACAGGATCAACTATTAATAAAGTAGGAGCTGATTTATTAATAGTGGGTTCTTTAAGTGAATTTGGACGAAAAACTGATGGTCGTTCAGGTTTTTTAACAACTACAAAAAGACAAGTTGCTAATGCTAAAGTTGATATAAGATTAATTGATGTAGAAACAGCTCGTGTAGTTTTTGCAACTACTGGTCAAGGTGAGGCTTTAACTGAAACTGGCAGTATTTTTGGTTTGGGCAGCAATGTATCATTGTATGACGGCACTTTAAATGATAAAGCTATAAGCATTGCAATTTCTGAAGCTGTTAGTAATTTAATTTCTGATCTTGATGACAAACCATGGCGTTCATATTTAATCGCAGAAGATCCAGCTTTAGTTATGTCTGGAGGTAAACAACAAGGTATTAAAATCGGAGATGTTTTTGCTGTTAAAACAAAGGGTAAGCAAGTTAAATCTCAACAAACAGGATTTTTAATAACTTTACCAGGTAAAGAAATTGCCCGTATTAAGGTTGTTTCACAATTTGGTGATGATGAAACTAATGAAGGTTCAGTGTGTGAGCTTGTAGAAGGGTCTTTAGGAAATTATAGTATTGATGACGTGGTAATTGAGGAAATTTAATTATGAAGTTTTTAGCTCTTTCTTTTTTAGTGCTATTTATGGCTGCCTGCAGCTCTAAGCAGCCAGAAGTAATTAGTAATAGTGTAGATACTAGAGGTTCTATTGCTTTTGAAGCAAAAAATAATGATGATGTTGATATTTATCTTGATGGTAAATATATAGGACAAGCAGAGGATTTTTTGGTAAAGGAAAATCAACTTAAACTAAATCAAGGCAGTCATAAGATAGTTGTACTAGATGGTAAAGATGTTATTTATCAAGAAAAGATTTTTATAGGCAGTGGTGTAAATAAGGTAATAGTTTTAAATTAATTATATGAAAAATATATATTTTTTAAGTTTATTAACTGTATTATTTACAGGTTGTTCCAATTCTTTATATTATTGGGGTGATTCACTAGCAGATTCTTATGAATATGCTACAGGTGATTATACTGTGCAAGAGTATTTAGAAAAGCTTTTAGTTATAGAAAAGAATTTTAATCAAGAGAATAAAGTTCCACCTAATTTTTATAGTGAAATAGGGACACTGTATTTAAAACAGGGTGATCATCAAAAAGCAAAAGAGTATTTTATAAAAGAAAAAGAAGCATATCCTGAAAGTACAGTATTAATGGATAAGCTAGTTGCAAATTTATAGGTGACTTGGTTTTATAGGGTAGTAGAATGACTAGATTGGTAATTTTATTTTCATCTTTATTTTTTTTATTACTATCAGGTTGTGCTAATGTAAATACTAATACTACAAAAGAGGCTATGAGTGATGATAAGCCTAAATCGGTTTTAATTTTACCTATAGTTAATGATAGTACTGAAGTTGCAGCTGCCAATATTGTTCCTATTTATACTAATTTTTATATATCAGAGGCAGGATATTATGTATATTCGCCATTATTAGTAAAAACAATTTTAGAGCACGAAGGTGTATATGAGGCAAATGATATTAAAATTAAAGATATACCTCATTATGCTGATTTGTTCAATGCAGATATGGTTGTTGTTGCAAAAATTAAAAAGTGGGGATCTTCTTATGCTTTATTAGACACCTTAACTTATGGAGAAGTTTATTTTGCTATCTATGATAAGTTTGGATCTTTAGTTTCAGAAGATACATTAACTAGCTCATATTCTCCTAATGCTACAAGCTCAGCAGATCCATTATCTTCTTTAGTTGCAAGTATTATTAGTGCCACAGTAGAAAGAGCGGCGCCTTCTTATGAGTTTATAGGTCATGATCTTAATTCAAGATTTGTAGGATCTCATTTTAGTCAAGGACCATATAAAAGATAGTATTTTAATTTAAAAAGTTTATAAATTTTTTAATCTATAGTTAAAGTAAATTTTATATTATAAAGCTTGATATCTCTTAATAATAAGTTAAGAACAGTATCAAGCTTTATTGTAATTGTCCTTTTTATAACATATTAATAATATTATTTTTTGAAGCTTTAAATGCAGGAATACTTGAAGCTATTAAGCTGATAATACAAGCACTTCCAACTACTAATAATACATCTATAATATCAATGCGCGATGGAATAAAATCAATGAAGTAAACATTTTTATTTAGTAAAGTAATGTTGAAAGTCTGCTCAATAAAACTAGTTATAAATGGTAGATTGTAAGCAATTAATATTCCTAAAATAGTTCCTAAAATAATTCCAAAAAGAGCAATAAAAAAGCCATTTAAAGTAAAAGTTAAACTAATAAAGAAAGAACTTGCTCCCATTGTTTTTAAAATAGCAATTTCAGATCCTTTTTCATTGATAGCTAAAATTAGTTTAGAAATGATATTAAAAGAAGCTACAATCATAACTAAGAACATAGCTATATACATAACTTGTCTGATTAATTGTATATCATTATATAGTTTACTATTTAGCTGCAAAGCACTTTGTAAAAAACCACCTTCTTTAAAATTATAAGTAGCATTAAAAACATCTTGATAAGCTGTTTTAAAGTTTACTGTTTTAATATGTAAACTATTTGGAGCTTGTAAATTTAAAAGCTTTATAGCTTCATCTATATTCATCAAACAAAAGCTTTCATCAAGACTGCCGCCAATATCTACATAACCACTTATGATATAACTTTGGCGTTTAGGCATAATTAATTTATCTGAGAGACTATCATTAATAATGATATTAATACTGTCATTTAGTTTTAAATTAAATTTAGTTAAAATACTTTTACCTAAAATTATGCCTTTATTATCTTTTAAAAAAGGAGAGTTTTTATCTGCTAAAACTAATTTATCTTTGATATTTATAATTTTTTGTTCTTCTTGTAAATTTACACCTAATAAATTTACGGCACTAAAGCTAAGTTTTTGTTCAAGCAGTGCAGAACCTGTAGCTACAGCAGCAACTGCTAAAATTTTTTGATCTTTTTGTAATTGTTCAATAGCATAATTTACATCTTTAAAGCCAGTATTAAATTGTGAGTTAATAGTAGCTGAAGGCAACATGTCAAAAACTTTTTTTTCAAGTTGATCTTCAAAGCCATTCATAGCACTAAGACCAACAATTAAAGCCATAACACCAACACAAATACCTGCACTTGAGGCAAATGACATAAATTTAGCTAAAACACCATATCTTTTAGAGCTGTAAAATCTGTAGGCGAAAATAAAAGCTTTAATCATTTAATCCTCAATAATTCCATTTTTGATACAAAAAATACGATCAGTTTGTTTAGCAAGATCATTATCATGTGTAACTAAAATTAAAGTAGTTTGCTGCTTTTTAACTAGATCTTTAAATAAATTAAAGACTAAATTTGCATTTTGTTCATCTAAATTACCAGTAGGTTCATCTGCTAAAATTAATTTGGGCTCATTGCATAAAGCACGGGCAATAGCTACACGCTGACGTTGCCCACCTGAGAGTTCACGAGGTTTAAAATTAGCTTTAGAGGATAAATTTACGCAATCTAAATAGTACATAGCTTTTTGTTTAGCTTCAGCTTTAGATATACCTTGTAATTGCAGTGGCATCATAACATTTTCAAGAGCACTAAAATCTGTAAGCAAATGATGGAATTGATACACAAAACCTAAATTTTGATTTCTAAATTTAGCTTTTTTATTATCAGATAACTTACATAGATTAATATCATCAAAAAATATATTGCCACTTGAAACCTTATCTAAAGTTCCAATAAGGTGTAATAAAGTACTTTTACCAGAGCCTGATTGTCCAACAATAGCTACAAGCTGTCCTTTTTCTACACATAAATTAATGCCTTTTAGTACATCAGTTTTAATTTTACCTTCAACATAGGTTTTATATACATTCTCAACTTTAAGTAATGACATAATTAGTTTACCTTAACTAAATTTTGTACAATTTGGGCTCTTGAAGCTTTATAGGCTGGGTACAAAGCACATATACAAGTTATGCCTATAGTTGCTAAACAGATATAACTTATGTTGATAAGATCTATAGCAATAGGAATTGTACCGACAACTGAAATTGATAGGTTTAAAGCACTTAAGATAGTATTAGTGTTTAGAGCTAGGACTATGCCTAGAGCAGATCCTAAAATAGCACCTAAACTTGAACAAATTAAACCCATAATTACAAAGATAAATAAAATATCTTTATTATGAAAACCTTGAGTTTTTAAAATAGCAATATCATTAAGTCTTGCACTAACCATCATGGCGATAGCTGATAAAATATTAAAAGCAGCTACTACAATGATTAAACAAAGCATGATACTCATAGTTAGGCGCTCCATTGCTACAGCTTTAAAAAATTCACCTAAATTATCTGTCCAAAGTTTATATTTGACACCATTTAAAGCTTTAATTAAATTTTGCATATTATTAGGATCATTTACATAAACTCTATAACTTGTTTGATTATTGCGCAGCAGCTTTTTAATATCATCATAGTATCCGCTAGCTTTTAAATCTTTATGAGTTGCTGTAGTTTGAGAGTAGGATACTATGTAAAAATTTCTTTGCAAAGGAGTTATGCCCATTGCAGTATATCTTGCGTTTTGTAAACTAATGAGCTTTACTTTTGATCCTATTTTTAAATTATCATTAAAAAAAATATAACTATCAATATCAAGATTAAAGCTATTTTTGTGTAAGAAATCATAGTGATTAATTAAGTGTGAATAGCTTTGATCCTTTAGTACAAAAGCATTATTTTTTATACCATAAAGTTTTATAGGGTAGAGACTATCTTGTGTTTGCAGCATTGCCTCACCTTCAATAAATGGTACATAAGCATAAATTAAATCTTGTTCTAATAAAGAGTTTAAAAATTTTTCATCAGCATAAATTAATGCATGGTAATTATTAACAAAAAGACCGTCTTGTAAGCGTTTTTCTAAACCTTGCATAATAGAAGTGACTATGATTAAAGCACTAATACCAATCACAATACCAAAGGTTGCAATTAGTGCAATAGCTTTTGCATATTTATGCTGTTTACTAAAATATATATAGCGTAAGGCTATGGTGAATAATAAATAAAAATGAGACATTGTTAGTACCTAATATTGTGACAGATAATTTTAACAATACTAGATCTAATTAACAATCTAAAATACAAGCATTTATTTTACTTAAGCCCTTTTTTAGTGCGTTAATATTAATATATTTGAAGTATTTGACATCTATATGGCTATGATATAACTTAATAATAAAGATATTTATATACTTTTTAATATAATCTAAGGAGGTAAGTAATGATAGCTAACTATACTAATATAGCTGCTTTTGTGTTTAACCTGCCTCAAACAATGCCTTCATATATACGAATGTATAGCTAGTCTTATAAAGTAATAAATTGTGCATTAATTTAGTGCATTAATTGTTTTCACTATTTTTATTCTTATATTTTTAATTGTTTTGCTTTAATCTAACTTAATTCATAAGTAAGTTATTTATATCTAATTTAAACAAATAGGAGATATTTATGTTGATTAATAAGTTTGTAGGATCTTTATGTATTGCAGCTTCTGTTTTTACATTAGCAGCATGTGGTGGTGATAAAGCAAGTACAGATAAGGCAACTGCAAGTAATGAGCCTCAAGCTGTAGTTTATCGTATTGGTGTATGCCCAGGACCTTATGGCAAGATGATTGAAGAAGGTATTAGCCCTTCACTTGCAGCTAAGAATATTAAAGTTGAGATTATTGAATTTACTGATTATGTACAGCCTGATCTTGCTTTAGATGGTGGTGACTTAGATGCAAATCTTATGCAGCATAGCGCTTATTTAGATGGCATGATAGAAAATCAAGGTTTAAAGCTAAAAGCTGCTATTGATGTACCAACATTAGGTTTAGGCATTTTCTCACAAAAAGTAACTTCATTTGATGAGTTAAAAGCAGGTGATAAGGTAGCATTGCCTAATGATGCTGTAAACCTTGCTCGTGCTTTACGTGTTGCTCGTGATGTTGGTTTAATTACTTTAAAACAAGAAAGCGATGATCAAAAAGCTTCAATTGGTGATATTGATACTAATAAGTATGGTCTTGAGTTTATAGCAATGGAAGCTGCTCAAATTAGCAGATCATTTGATTCAATAGCTTTAGGTTTTGTTCCTGGTAATTATGCAATTGCTGCAAATTTAGATTACAGCAAAGCTTTAGGTGTTGAAGAAGTGCAGCCAAATATCAGAAATGTAATTGCAGTACGTGAAAATAACTTTGATACAGTAGGTAAAGAGTTAAAGAGCATAGTTGAGTCACAAGCATTTAAAGATGCTATTAATAATAACTCTTACTATGATGGCTTTACTCGTCCTGATTGGTGGAGCAAATAATGATCAGTTTTAAAAACGTTAGTGTCGTTTTTAATAAGGATGGTAAAGATTTCAAGGCTGTAGATAATGTCAGCCTTGATATACAAAAGGGTCAGTTTTATGGCATTGTCGGCACTTCAGGTGCTGGCAAATCCACCTTAGTAAGAACAGTTAATCAATTACAAAAGGTAAGCAGTGGTCAAGTTATAGTAGATGGGGTTGATGTTACTAAACTTAGTAATAAGGAACTATGTGATTTAAGACTGCATATTGGTATGATTTTTCAGCATTTTAATTTAATTAAAAATGCGTCTATTTATGATAATGTAGCTTTTGCTTTAAAAGCTTCACATACTAATAAAGATATTATTAATCAAAGAGTAGATGAGCTTTTATCCTTAGTTGGTTTATCTGATAAAAAGCATATGTTTCCTTCTGATTTATCAGGTGGTCAAAAGCAAAGAGTAGCAATTGCAAGAGCTTTGGCTAATAATCCTAAAATTTTATTATGTGATGAGGCAACATCTGCTTTAGATCCAGAAACAACAAAGGAAATTGTATTATTGTTAAAAGAGATTAAGAAAAAGTATCCATTAACTATTTTGTTTATTACACATCAAATGGAAGTGGCAAAAAGTCTCTTTGATAAGATAGCAGTAATGTCAGATGGTCGTTTAATCGAGTCAAATGATGCTTATAGTATCTTTGCCCATCCTCAGCATGAAAAGACCAAAAGTTTAGTTAAACAAGCTTTATATCTTGATATACCAAAAGAAGTTTTATTTGAAAAGGCAAAATATTTATTAATTACTTATAAGCAAGAATGTGCTTATGAGGGTGTTATTGCTTATATTGCTAAAAACTATAAAGTAGAAATTAGTATTTTAGCTGGAAAAATTGAATATATTTTACAAAAACCACTTGGTATTTTAGCTATTAGTTTAAAAGGCAGCGATCAAGATGTAGCTCAAGCTTTAACCTACCTTGAGAGTAAAGCTTTTATCCATGAGTTTAGTGTAGGTGATCTATGTTAGCTAGTACACTTGAAATTTTAAATAGAGAACTATCTAAAGCATTATATGAAACAGCTTTAATGATGCTGATTTCAACTTTAATTGGCATTAGTGTAGGCTTGTTAATGGGGTTATATCTATATTTAACTTCTGAGGAGAAGTTTTATAAAAATACACCTATTAATATGGTAATTGGTACTATTGTAAATATAGTACGTTCTATACCGTTTATTATTTTAGTAGTTTTTTCATTACCATTAACTTTTTTAATTACAGGTACCAAAATTGGTCCAATAGCAGCTTCTGTTCCTTTATCTATTTGTGCCACAGTATTTTTTGCTCGCATTGTTGAGGGTGCTTTTAAGGATGTAGATAAGGGTGTAATTGAAGCAGCTTTTGCTCAAGGTGCTAGTAATTTTCTTATTATTAAGAATGTTCTTTTAGTAGAAGCAGCCCCTGCTATTGTAAGAGGTATTACTATTACTTTTATTAGCTTAATTGGTTTTTCTGCTATGGCTGGTATGGTAGGTGGCGGCGGTATTGGTAATTTAGCTATTCAATACGGTTATTATCGTTATGAAACAGGTGTGATGCTTTTTACTATTATAGCTTTAGTAGCAATTGTACAAATTGCTCAGTTAATTGGTGATTTTATTGCTAAGAAGCTTACACATTAGGAGTTGATATGAGTGATTTTGTACAAGAGCTTAAACTTCGTTTTAAAGATAATTTGCATACACAAATAGAATCTAAGTATTTAACTGATTTTGTAGGTTCACACATAGGCTGTGCTAAAGCCTTAGTTTTTGCAAAAAATAAACAAGATGTTATAGATGCTGTTTGTTTATGTCATAAGTATCAAGAGCCTTTTTTAGTACGAGGCTCAGGTACTAATCTTGTAGGTGCCACTATACCTCAAGGAGGTTTAGTTATTGATCTATCTTCAATGAATCATATTTTAAATTTGGATACAGATAATATGTGTGTTGAAGTAGAGTGTGGTGTATTATTAAATGATTTACAAGAATATGTAGAGGCTCGTAATTTATTTTATCCACCAGATCCTGCAGAACGTCAATCTACCATTGGCGGCAATATTGCAACTAATGCAGGAGGTATGCGTGCTGTCAAATATGGTGTAACTCGTGATTTTGTATTAGCTTTAGATGTGGTGTTAAGTAATGGTCAAAACATTACATTAGGTTCTAAGAATTTAAAAGATAGTACAGGTTTAAGTTTAAAGCATTTATTTATAGGTTCTGAGGGTTCTTTAGGTATTATAGTGGGAGCCACTTTAAAACTTTTAGTAAAGCCTAAGTGTACACAAAATTTAATTTTAGCTTTTGATTCTTTAAAAGCAGGTATTAGCTCTGTTAAGACTATGATGCAAAGTGGTCTTAATTTAACTGCTTGTGAATTTGTAGAAAAAAAGGTTATTGCTTTAGGTGAGCGTTATTTAAATAAAAGTTTTCCATGCCAACAAGCTAAAGCTTATTTAATTGTAACTTTTGATGGAGACAATTTAGATGTTGAGCATAAGGTAAAAGCAACTTATGAACTTATGAAAGATAAATGTCTTGAAGTTATTTTACTTAACGATGAAAAACTTACACAAGATGTATGGGATATACGTAAAGCTTTAGCAAAGTCTGTAAAAGATAGTGGTGTGTGGGAACCTGTTGATACTGTAGTACCAATAGATAAGATAGCACCTTTTGTTGAGTCTATAGATAATATAGCAAAAGAAGATAATATTAGAATTTTAGCTTTTGGACATGCTGGAGATGGTAATGTACATCTTTGTGTCATGAAAGATGATATTGCTGATGATAAATGGGATAGTGTTTTAGATGCAACTTTAGATAAGATTTTTGACTTAGCTTATAGTATGGGTGGCTTAATTTCAGCAGAACATGGTGTTGGTAAAAGCAAAAGAAAGTATTTTTATAAGCATTGTGCAAATACTAACCTTGAGCTTATGCAGCAAATTAAGGCTGTATTTGATCAAAATTTACAGATTAATCCACATAGTGGATATGCTAAATAATTATAGGAGTAGAACTTAATGATTAGCCTATCTAACAGAACTAACACTTTTACTGATAGTGTTATACGCCGTATGACTCGTATTTGTCTGCAATATGATGCTATTAATTTATCTCAAGGTTTTCCTGATTTTGATCCACCTAAAGAGCTTCTTGAATCTTTAGCAAAAGCTGCTTTAAATGGTCCGCATCAATATGCCATTACAATGGGCGCTAAAAACATGCGTGAGGCTTTAGCTAAAAAGATTGAGCACTTTACTAAGCAAGCTGTAGATCCTGAAAATGAGCTTGTAGTAACTTGTGGCTCAACTGAGGCTATGATGGCAACTGTACTTGCTACTTTAAATGTAGGCGATAAGATTGCTGTATTTTCCCCATTTTACGAAAATTATGGTGCTGATGCTATTTTAAGTGGTGCAGTACCTATTTATGTACCATTAAAGCCACCTGCTTTTAGTTTTGATAAGGATGAACTTGAAGCTGCTTTTAAAAATGGAGCAAAGGCCTTAATTTTATGTAATCCATCTAATCCTTGCGGTAAAGTATTTACTTTTGAAGAACTTAATACTATTTGTGAAATTGTGAAAAAGTATAATGCTTTTGTTATTACAGATGAAGTATATGAACATATTGTTTATAAGCCTTATAAGCATTTATATTTAAATACTTTTGAGGGTATGCAGGATAAAGTTATAGTATGTAATTCTTTATCTAAAACTTATTCTATTACAGGCTGGCGCTTAGGTTATGTACATGGTCCTAAAGAAGTTATTGATAGGGTTAAAAAGGTTCATGACTTTTTAACTGTAGGTGCAGCAGCTCCATTACAAGAGGCTGTGGTTACAGCTTTAAATTTTGAGGATGATTATTATCAAGCTATGGCTCAAAGCTATGAAAAGAAAAAGACTCTTTTCTTAGATGGACTAAGATCTTTAAATCTTAACTTTTATGAGCCACAAGGTGCTTATTATGTTTTAGTTGATATTAGTAAATTTGGTTATGAAAGTGACTATGATTTTGCTGTTGATTTAATTAAAAAAGTAGGAGTAGGCACTGTACCAGGTTCTTCTTTCTTTAAAGAGAATGTTAACAATTACATACGTTTCCATTTTGCTAAAAAAGAAGATACTTTATGTAAGGCTTTAGATAAGCTTAAGAACATCAATACAATGTACAAGCAATGATAAAATAACTCTTAGCTTAATTATATAATTAAGCTAAGAGTTTTTAATATAATTTATAAATCAAACTTCTTAAATTTATATTTAGTTTATAGTCAATATTTTATATCTAAATTATTTAGGTATTTTTCCTTCTAAAATTTATAAAAATTTTTAACATTTAAATAAAAAAGCTATTTTGTTATAATCAGCAGTTTAAGTAGGGACTGTTTTAGATTATTTGTCTTTATTTAAGTTTTATAGTAAAACTTTATTAGGATTCAAGGAATGGATAAGCTTTTAGACGCTAAAAATAGCGGTGTTAAGGCAGCAAATGAGGCTGCAAATTTACAAGAGTTAGATGTAGTTCGTGTTAATTATTTAGGTAAAAAAGGTCTTTTTGCTGAGTTTATGAAAGAAATGGCTAAACTTAGTGCAGAGGAGAAACCTAAGTTTGGTGCTTTAGTTAATGCTGCTAAACTTGAAGTAGTTGAGGCTATTGAAAAGCGTAAAGAGCAAATTGAGCTTGCAATATTAAATGAGAAATTAGAAAAAGAAACCGTAGATGTAAGTTTACCAGGACGCACCAATGAGGTAGGCACTTTACATCCTGTAACTAGAACTATTGAGCGTATTAAAGTTTTATTTGGTGCAATGGGTTTTACTACTGTAGGTGGTCCTGAAATTGAAGATGATTACCATAATTTTGATGCTTTAAATTTACCACCACATCATCCTGCTCGTGCTTCTCATGATACTTTTATGTTTGAAAATGGTCTATTGTTAAGATCACAAACATCATCAGTGCAAATTAGAACTATGGAAAAGCAAAATCCACCATTACGTATCATAGCACCAGGTCGAGTATATCGTAATGATTATGATATGACTCATACTCCAATGTTCCATCAAGTTGAGGGTTTATTAGTTGAGGAAAATACCTCTTTTGCAGAGCTTAAAGGTATTTTATATGAGTTTTTAAGAAACTTTTTTGAAGAAGAGCTTGAAGTAAGATTTAGACCATCATATTTCCCATTTACAGAGCCATCAGCAGAAGTTGATGTAAAGCGTAAAGGTGGTAAGTGGCTTGAGGTTTTAGGCTGTGGTATGGTGCATCCTAATGTGTTAAAGAATGTAGGTGTTGATCCTCAAAAATATGTAGGTTTTGCTTTTGGTATGGGTGTTGAGCGTTTAACTATGTTACGTTATGGCGTAAATGATTTAAGAGCATTCTTTGAAAATGATTTACGCTTCTTAAAGCAATTTGCTTAAAAGCTCATAAATGATTATTAATAGTATAGATAGATTTAAAAGCGGTTTTGACTATGAAATTCAATAAGCAATGGTTAGATACTTTTGTAAGTAATGATTTAGATGTTAATGCCTTATCTGACATGATTACTATGGCAGGTTTAGAGGTTGATAGTATTAGTGATGTAGCAGCTAGTTTTGATAATGTTGTTGTAGCCTCAGTATTGACTTGTGAAGATCATCCAGATTCAGATCACCTACATGTTACTACAGTAGATGTTGGTAACGGTGAAATTGTACAAATAGTTTGCGGTGCACCTAATTGCAGAGCAGGTTTAAAAGTTGCTTGTGCTAAAGTTGGAGCAAGTTTACCTGGTATTAAGATTAAAAAAGCAAAATTACGTGGTGTTGAAAGTAATGGTATGCTTTGCTCATATCGTGAACTAGGCATGTCAGAGGATCATGATGGTATTATTGAGTTGCCTCAAGATGCCCCAGTAGGTGTTGATTTTAGAGAGTATATGCAGTTAAATGATCACATTGTTGATGTTGATCTAACTTCAAATCGCCCTGATTGCTTATCTTTAAGAGGTATGGCAAGAGAGACTGCTGTATTATTAAACAGCAAGTTTAATGATGTTGCTGTAGCTGATGTAGCAAACACTATAGATGATGTTTTTGATGTTAAAGTTAGTGCTAAAGAGCAGTGTCCAAGATACTTAACTCGTATTATAAAAGGTGTAGATCAACATGCTGCAAGTCCTATTTGGTTAAAGGAAAGATTACGCCGTTGTGGTATTAGATCAGTTTCACCTATTGTAGATGTTACAAATTATGTAATGCTTGAGCTTGGTCAACCTCTACATTCTTTTGATTTAGATAAATTAGATAGTTTTATTGATGTTAGATTAGCTAACAAAGGTGAGAGTCTTGAGGTATTATCAGGACAAAAGCTAGAGTTAAGTGATGATACTTTAGTTATCAGTGATAAATCAGGTCCTATTGCTTTAGCTGGTATCTTTGGTGGTTTACATTCAGGTATTAATAATGATACTCAAAATGTATTGTTAGAGTCTGCTTATTTCTCACCTCTTGCAATCAAGGGCAGAGCTCGTGCTTATGGTTTAAATACAGATGCTTCACATCGTTTTGAACGTGGTGTTGATTATCAAATACAAAGACAAGCTATACAAAGAGCTACAGAGTTATTAGTACAAATAGCAGGTGGCAGTGTTGGTCCTATAGTTGAAGTTTGTGATGAGGCTAGTTTACCTAAGAGTAAAGAGGTAACTTTACGTCATGACAGATTAGTTAAAATTTTAGGTGCAGATATTGACTATGAAACTTGCTATAGTATCTTAGATAGATTAGGCTTTAATCCTAATAAGATAGATGCTAACACAATAACTGCTGTAAGTCCAAGCTTTAGATTTGATATTGAAATTGAAGAAGACTTAATTGAAGAAATTGCTCGTATTTATGGTTACAACAATATTGAGAACAAGAGTCCTGTATCTCAATTAGTAATGCCTTTAGTTAAAGAGAGCAATCTTGAATTAATGCGTTTAAAAGAATTATTAGTAGCACGTTCTTATTGTGAAGCTATTACTTATTCATTCACAGATCCTAAGATCTTAACAGCTTTACATGCTCAAGAGCCTTTAGTTCTTGAAGCTCCTATTTCAAGTGAAATGTCAGCAATGCGTACAACTTTAGTAGCATCACTATTGAGTGCTGCTAAGTATAATGCTAATCGTCAGCAAAAACGTGTGCGTTTATTTGAAAGTGGTTTAAGATATATTTTAGATGAAAAAGCTCAAAATGGCGTAAGACAAGAAATGATGCTAAGCGGTGTCATTATGGGTGATGCTAATGATGAGATTTTCTGTCAAGAAAAAAGAGCAGTTGATTTTTATGATATTAAAGGTGATGTAGAATCACTATTAGCATTGACTGCTAAAGAGCATGATTTTAGCTTTGTTAAAACAACTTGTCCTTATTTACATCCAGGTCAAGGTGCTGATCTTGTTTTAGATGGCAAGGTTGTAGGTGTTCTAGGTGCCTTACATCCTGTAGTGCAAAAAGAGCTTGGTATCAAAGGTAAAGTATGTGTATTTGAAATTGAGCTTGAAGCTTTAGCTACACGTAAAGTCCCTGTATATGAGGAAATTTCAAAGTTCCCTTCAATACGTCGTGATTTTGCTGTAGTTGTGGATAAGCACATCAGTTCAGCTCAATTAGTTAATGAGATTTATGCTTTATCAAACAATCTTGTTACTGATGTAAAAGTATTTGACGTTTTTGAAAGTGAAAGTTTAGGTCAAAAACGCTCAATTGCTATTGCAATTACAATGCAGGATACTAAAAAGACTCTAGAAGATGCAGATGTTGATGCTTTATGCTCAAGCTTCTTAGAGGCTTTAAGTTCTAAGTTTAATGCTACATTAAGACAATAAGAGGTGTTTATGGCAGGAAATATGAGTTCACTTGAGCAGCAATTACATGAGCTTGAGGTTATAGCTACTAAGCTTGAAGATGGTAATATGACTATAGATGATGCTATAGTTGCATATGCTAAAGCTATGGAATTGGCAGTTTCTTGCCGTAAAAGCTTAGAAAATATGGAGCAGAAAATAGCTCTAGCTAAACAAAATGCTCAAGATAAGTTTGCAAATACAGCACAAAATGATGCTGTTAATGGAAATGTTACTTTTTAGCAGGGATAAGAATTTTGCAACTTAAAGAGTATAGTGATTATGTAAAAAAGCGCGTTGACGCTTTTTTACAAAGTAAAATAGAGAGCTTAGATAATAGTATTCCTTTATTAAAAGAAATTTTAAGTTACGGTTTATTATTAGGTGGTAAGAGGTCACGTCCTTTATTAGTTTATGCTACAGGATCTATGTTTAATGTTCCTCTTGAACGTTTAGATTATATAGCAGCTGCTATAGAGTGTATTCATGCCTATTCTTTAATTCATGATGATATGCCAGAGATGGATAATGACACTTATAGACGTGGGCATATAACTGTACATAAAAAGTATGGACAAGACATGGCTTTGCTTGCAGGTGATACATTACAGAGTTTAGCTTTTGAGTTATTAAGCAGTAATGAGTATAGTTTAGCAAGTGAGCACAAAATTAAATTAGTAAATATTTTAGCTAAGGCCAGTGGTTATAGTGGCATGTGTGGTGGACAAGCTCTTGATTTACTATCAGAAAATAAGCATATAAGTCTAGATGAACTTAAGCTTCTGCATAGTAAAAAAACAGGTGCTTTAATTGAATCTGCTGTACTTCTAGGTGCATATGCTTATGAAAATATAGACGATAGTCATATTATTAGACTATCTAATTATGCTAAGCTTGTAGGCCTTGCATTTCAAGTTTGGGATGATGTACTAGATGTAGTAGGGGATAGTAGCAAAACTGGTAAAGCTGTTGGTGCTGATGTGTTACTAGGTAAAAGCACATATCCTGCCTTGATGGGTGTACAAGAAGCTAAGGATTATGCTTTAGAGTTAGCAGCAAAGGCTATAAATGAAATACAGACTATGGATAAGGATTGCTCCTTATTAATAGATTTTGCTAATTTTGTGGTAAGTAGAGATCATTAAAACCATGGGAAAGTTAGATACATATCAGGTTTTAGCTAGAATTAATGAGGCTAAGGATGTAAGAGCTTTAAAAAAAGAAGAGTTATTGCTTTTATGTCAGGAAATACGCGATTACCTTATTGATACAGTGAGCAAAAATTCAGGTCACTTTGCTTCGAATTTGGGTGTAGTTGAGCTTACTGTGGCTTTACATTATGTATTTAATACCCCAGAAGATAAGATAGTGTGGGATGTCGGACATCAATCTTATCCTCATAAAATTTTAACAGGACAAAAAGAGAAGTTAGATACCATCAGAAAAAAAGATGGTTTACATTCTTTTATTTGGCGCAATGAAACAGCTTATGATCTTTTATCTACTGGTCATGCTTCAACATCTATAGGCAGTGCTTTAGGTTTAGCTGTAGCACAAAAACTCTTTAATACTAATAATCAAGTTGTAGCTGTAATTGGTGATGGTGCTATTTCTGGTGGTATGGCTTTTGAGGCTTTAAATCATGCAGGTTCACTTGAGGGCTTAAATTTATTAGTAATTTTAAATGATAATGAGATGAGTATTTCGCAAAATGTTGGTTCACTAGCAAAAGGCTTATCTCATTTGATGTCTACGCCTCATTACGTTAAATTTGTTGAAGGTGGTAAGAAAGTTTTAGAAAATTTGCCAGCTATTCGTGATTTTGCTTTAAGAGCACAAGAACATTTTAAGGGCATGATTATGCCAGGCACTTTATTTGAAGAGTTTGGCTTTAATTATATTGGTCCTGTTGATGGGCATGATATAAAAAGTTTAGTTTCTATTTTAAAGAATCTAAAAGAAACTGGCGGTCTGCAGTTTTTACATATAGTTACTAAAAAAGGTAAGGGATATGCCAAAGCTGAAGAAGATCCTGTTTGTTATCATGGCGTACCTGTATTTGATAAAGAAAAGGGTATTGAAAATAACAAAAATAAAGTAGATAAATCATTTTCAGCAACCTTTGGTAAGTGGCTTTGTGATATTGCTGCAATTGATGAAACAATAATAGGTATCACACCAGCTATGCGTGTAGGCTCTTGTATGGATGAGTTTGCAACTAAATATAAAGATAGGTTTTTTGATGTAGCAATAGCAGAGCAGCATGCTTTAGTTTTTGCTTCTGGTTTAGCAGCTGGTGGTTTGCGTCCTATTGTAGGTATTTATTCATCTTTTTTACAAAGAGCTTATGATAGTGTAATTCATGATATAGCTATACAAGATTTGCCTATAGTATTGGCTATAGATAGAGCAGGTATAGTAGGTCCTGATGGTCCTACTCATCAAGGTGTATTTGATATTGCTTATTTAAAGACTGTACCTAATATTATGATCTTTGCTCCATCAACATTAAAAGAATTATATTTATTATTAAATACAGCCTATAACTGCAATCATCCTGTAGCAGTACGCTATCCTAGAGATACAGGTCTTGAATATGAAGCTTTAGATAGTTTAAGTATTACTGATACTTTAGAAGTTGGTAAAGGATTAATTGTAAATCAAGGTAAAAAGGTAGCAATTTTAGCTTTTGGTTCTTTATTGCATGCTATTGAAAAGCAGGCTATTGAACATGGTTTTACCTTATGTAATATGTTATTTGTTAAGCCATTAGATGAAGAATTAGTTTGCAATATGGCACAAAGCCATGATTATATTGTAACTATTGAGGAAGGCTCTATATTAGGTGGTATTGGTGAGCAGATTGCAGCTATCATTGCTGCTAAATGTTATAATACTAAGGTTTTAAATTTAGGTGTTCCTGATGCTTTTGTACCTCAGGGCACACGACAAGAGGCATTAGATAGTGCTAATTTATCTGATGCTAAAATTCTTGAGGCTATTTTAAATTTTGTGGAGTAATTATGCCATCATTTGATATTGTATCTGAAATAAAAAAAGATGAGTTACAAAATGCTGTTGAGAATGCAAATAGAGAGTTACAAACACGCTATGATTTTAGAAATACAGATGCAAGTTTTACTTTAAACAAGCAAGATTGTATAGTAAAGCTAGAAGCAGATGAAGAATTTCAAATACAACAAATGGATGAAATTTTTACTTCAAAATTAGTTAAGCGCAATATAGAGATAACAGCTGCTGAGTTTGGGGAAATAACTCGTTCTGGCAAAAAATCAATACAGGAAGTTAAATTTAAAAATGGCATTGATAAAGAGCTTGGTAAAAAAATAGTTAAGCTAATTAAAGATGCTAAAATTAAAGTTGATGCTAAGATGAATGATGATACTGTTAGAGTTACAGGCAAGAAAAAAGATGATTTACAAGCTGTAATTGCACTTTGCAGAAATGCTCAATTAGGTCAGCCATTACAGTATCAAAACTTTAAGGATTAGTATGAGTATAGGGGATAGGCAAGAGCTAGCTACATCAAAACAAGGTATTTTAAATAGAATTTTTTCTTTTAGAATGCTTGTATGTATTGTATTAGGCTTTGCTTCTGGTATGCCCCTATATGTAATTATTACTTTAGTGCCTGCTTATTTGCGTTTTAATAATATTGACATTAAGTTAATTGGTCTTTTATCTTTAGTTACTTTTCCATATACTTTTAAATTTTTGTGGGCTCCTTTTGTAGATAGATATAATTTATTTAAATTAGGACGCAGACGCTCGTGGATATTATTAACACAAGCTTTACTGATTTTTTTAATTGCAAATTTATATTTTAATAATGTAGAGCTAAATATTAATACATTAAGCGTTTTACTTTTTCTTACAGCTTTAGCTTCTGCAACACAAGATGTTACTATTGATGCTTATAGAAGAGAAATTTTAGATAATAATGAACTTGGCTTTGGTAATGCATTATTTGTAAATGCTTATCGTGTAGCTAGTTTAATTCCATCTTCACTAGCTTTAGTTATTGCTGATTTTTATGGCTTTAAATATGCTTTTTTAGTTAGTGCTTTAAGTTTAGTTATACCTTTTATTTTTTGTTTATTTATTAAGGAGCAAAAAATTAATGCTCCTCGTAGTTTAAAAGAAGCCACAGTATTACCTTTTACTGATTTTATTAATAAAAATACCATTAAAGGTGCTATTTTAGTTTTATTATTTGTTTTTTTATATAAAATTGGTGATTCTATGGCAAGCTCACTTGCTACACCATTTTATCTTGATATGGGGTATAGTTTATCTCAAGTTGGTGTTACTGTTAAAAGTGTCAGTTTAAGCTTTACTATAATAGGTGCTTTTTTAGGTGGTATTATTATGCTTAAACTTGGAATTAATCGCTCTTTGTGGTTATTTGGCTTTATGCAGCTTATTACTACCTTAGGTTTTTACTTATTAGCAAACTTTAATGATCCTAAAGATCCTAGTTTAAGTTTTTTAGCTGTGGTAATTGCTCTTGAGAATTTAGGTTCTGGCTTGGGTACAGCAGCTTTTGTTGCTTATATTGCAAGTTTATGTAATAAAACTTATAGTGCAGTACAATTTGCTTTATTATCATCATTATCAGCAATTCCACGTACCTTTTGTAATGCTTTTTCAGGTTATATTGTTGCTTATAGCTCATGGAGCAGTTTTTTTATTTTCTGTACACTTATTGCTATTCCAGGCATGATATTGCTCTTATATATTGCTCCTTTTAAAGATAAAGCAAATAAAGCAGAAGTTAATCAATAGATTATGTTTATAAGTAATATTTAGTCATGTTTGTATTTGTTATTTTATTAATTAATAAAAATTAAGAAGAATTATAAGAAGTTAAATCAATTTAAATACAAATTTTTATTTTTACAAACATTATATGCACTAAAATAATGCAAGATGTAAAATTGTATCAAGACATCACTATATTTTTAAAATTTAATGAGATTTAAGAGTAATTTTTATTATTAGCTATAAAAATAAATTTTTTTAGATAAAAGAAAAGAGGCTAAATATATCTATATGATAGAGCTCATAAAAACGTGAAAATTATAGGTTTTTGGAGTTTAAATTATGATATATGCGTAGCATTATAGATGAAAACATTAATAAAAGGGTTAAATATATGGTAAAATTCAGCAGTTAAAATATGCATTATTATTTTTGATGCAATTATATGTTTATAAAGGGATTAATACCTTAATTATAATTTGTATTGGAACCGCCTATGATTAATATCAAAAAAGGAATGGATTTACCTATTAGCGGTCAGCCAAAGCAAGCTGTCAGTGATAGTCCTGTAGTAAAGCATGTTGCCATTTTAGGCACTGACTACCCAGGTCTTCGTCCATCAATGGCAGTTGAAGCTGGTAGCACTGTAAAAAAAGGTCAAATTTTATTCTATGATAAGAAAAACCCAGGAGCTTGCTATACAGCACCTGCTGCTGGTACCGTAGTAGCAATAAATAGAGGACAAAGACGCTCTTTCCAATCTGTTGTAATAGCAGTTGATGAGAGTTTAGGTGCAGTTGAGTTTGCAAAGACTAAATCTAGTGATATCTTATCGTTAAAATCAGAAAATGTAGCTTCTGTATTAGTTGAGTCAGGTATGTGGACTGCTTTCCGCACTCGCCCATTTGATAAGGTACCTGCTATTGGTACATTGCCTCACTCAATTTTTGTGACAGCTATGGACACTAATCCATTAGCAGCTGATGCTCAAGCAATTATTAAAGAAGAGTCTCAAGCTTTTGTTGATGGTATAAATGTTCTAAGTCGTTTAGGTGACTTTAAAGTATATGTATGTAAGGGTGATTATGATTTACCTAAGTCAAATGCAACTAACGTTGTAGAAGAGACTTTTGTTGGTAAGCATCCTGCTGGTTTACCAGGTACTCACATTCACTTTTTAGATCCAGTTTCAGAAAATAAGACTGTATGGCATATTGGTTATCAAGACGTAATTGCAATAGGCCACTTATTTACTGAGGGTGAAGTATATAATAAGCGTATTATTTCTATTGCAGGTCCAAATGCTGCTAATCCACGCTTAGTTAAGACTATTTTAGGTGCTAGTGTACTTGAACTTACAGAAAAAGAAGTTGTTAAATCACCATATGGTGTTCGTATAATTTCAGGTTCTGTATTATGGGGACATCAAGCATTAGGTCCTTATGCTTATTTAGGCAGATATGCTTTGCAGGTATCAATTATTGAAGAGGGTAAGCAAAATATCCTTTTAGGTTGGCTTACTGCAGGATTTAATCGTCATTCTGTTTCACAAACAGTTATGTCAAATCTTGTAAAACCTAGTACCTATATCATTAATACAGCATTAAACGGTGGTGTAAGACCAATGGTCCCAATTGGCTTATATGAGAAAGTAATGCCTCTTGATGTAGAACCTACAATGTTACTACGTGCCATCGAAATTATTGATGTTGACCAAGCTAAGCTTTTAGGTGTATTAGAGCTAGCTGAAGAGGATTTGGCTCTATGTACTTATTGCTGTCCTGGTAAGACTGATTTTGGTAGCTTAATCCGTGAATGCTTAACCAAGATTGAGCTGGAGGGTTAGTTAAGTGTTAGAACTAATGAAAAAATTTGCACCTTTATTTGAAAAAGGTGGTGTTTTAGAAAAACTATACCCACTATATGAGGCGACATTTACCCTTTTATATACATCAGGTGTAGTTACTACAGGCAAGACTCATGTACGTGATATTATTGATTTAAAGCGTATTATGATTATTGTTTGGTTTGCAGCATTTCCTGCTATGTTCTATGGTTGGTATAATGTTGGTTCTCAAACAGTAACAGCTTTTGCTTCATTAGCAAATGGCAGTGAGTTAGCTTCAGCTTCATATTCATTATTTAGCAGCGATTGGCGTTATGCCTTAGTTCAGCTTTTAGGTGGTACATTAACCACTGATGCTGGTGTTTGCTCAAAAATGATGATAGGTGCAGCATATTTCCTACCAATTTACATTGTAGTTTTTGCTGTTGGTGCATTTTGGGAAGTTTTATTCTGTTTAGTACGTCGTCATGAAGTTAATGAAGGTTTCTTTGTTACCTCCATTTTATTTGCTCTAGTTCTACCTCCAACTGTACCTCTATGGCAAGCTGCTTTAGGTATTAGCTTTGGTGTTGTAATTGGTAAGGAAGTATTTGGTGGTACTGGCCGTAACTTTATGAACCCAGCTCTTGTTGGTCGTGCTTTCTTATTCTTTGCATACCCTGCTTCAATGTCTGGTACAAATTGTTGGGTACCAATTGATGGCTTTAGTGGTGCAACTCCACTTGCTCAATGGCAAGAAGGTGGTCAAGCTGCTTTAGTTGATTATGCTGGTAATGCAATTACTTGGATGGATGCCTTTATTGGTAATATTCCTGGTAGTATGGGTGAGAGCTCTACTTTAATGATTGCAATTGGTGCTTTAATCATTTTAGTTACTGGTGTTGCTTCATTTAGAGTTATGTTAGGTGTTTTAATTGGTGCCTTCTTAACTTCTTCAATGTTCAATGCTATAGGCTCAGAAACTAATAATTTATTCTCCATGACATTCCAATGGCACTTAGTTTTAGGTGGTTTTGCATTTGGTATGGTATTTATGGCAACTGATCCTGTATCAAGCGCATTTACTAACAAAGGTAAGTGGGCATTTGGTATCTTAATCGGTGTCATGGTTATTTTAATTCGTGTAGTAAATCCAGCATACCCAGAAGGTATGATGCTAGCAATTTTATTTGCTAACTGCTGGGCACCACTATTTGATTATATAGCTACACAACGTAATATTAAGAGGAGACTTGCCCGTGCCTAAGCTCAATAAAGACTCCGTATTTGGAACATTTGTTATCATTATTGCATTCTGCTTAGTTTGCTCTGTATTAGTATCATCAGCTGTAGTTATGCTAGATCCTTTTAAGGCAGCAGCTATTACAACAGATCGCCAATTAAGCATTTTAAAAGTAGCAGGTGTCACACCTGGCAAGAATGTAAGTGATACATACAATAAGTACATTACTGCTCGTTTGATTGACATGAAGACAGGTATGTTAACCGACGATGCTTCAGATGTTGCAGGTGCTTATAATTTTGCTTCTTTAGCTAAGCAGCCTGATACCTCAATTGCTATTCCTGCAGATAAGGATTATGCTGGTATCAGAACTATGGCTCAAAAGATGCCTGTATTCTATGTAAAAGATGATGCAGGTAATACAACTCGCATAATCTTACCATTCTATGGTCAAGCATTATGGTCTACAGCTTATGGCTATTTAGCTTTAGATCCTGATTTAAACCACATTGTAGCTATTACTTTTTACTCACATGGTGAAACTCCAGGTTTAGGTGGTGAGATTGATAATCCACGCTGGCAAGCTTTATGGGTAGGTAAGAGACTATTTAATGATAATGGTGAGTATCGCTTCTTAATTGCTAAGACTCCAGATAAAGTAGGTGAAGGTAAGGATTATGAAGTTGATTCACTATCAGGCGCAACTTTAACTGCACGTGGTGTTGATAACGCAGTGCGTTTTTGGATGGACTATGCTTATAAAGCATTTTTTGATAACAATCGCACAACAACTGAGGAGATAAACTAATGGCAGATGATGTTAAAGCTCCTACATGGAAAGAGACCTTAGTTGATCCTCTCATTGCCAATAATCCGGTAATGATTCAGGTTCTAGGTATTTGTTCTACACTTGCTGTGACTTCATCTATGAAAACAGCATTTGTAATGTCTTTGTCTGTGACTTTCGTATGCGCTATGTCAAATTTACTAGTTTCATCAACTAGAAATTTCATACCATCTAGTGTACGTATTATTGCACAGATGACAATTATTGCATCATTAGTAATTTTGGTTGACCAAATTTTACGTGCATTTGCTTATGATTTATCAAAGCAATTATCTGTATATGTTGGTTTGATTATTACTAACTGTATTGTTATGGGTAGAACAGAGGGCTTTGCACTTAAGTTCCCACCATTACCTTCATTACTAGATGGTATTGGTAATGGTTTAGGCTATGGTTTAGTTCTATGCTTAATCGCTTCTGTTCGTGAAATTTTTGGTTCAGGCTCATGGTTTGGTATGACCTTATTTGAAACCGTTAATAATGGCGGCTGGTATGTACCTTGTGGCTTATTAGTAATGCCACCATCAGGCTTCTTCTTAGTAGGTCTTCTAATTTGGTTAGTTAAGAGCTATAGAAAAGATCTGATTGAGGCTCCTGAGTATAAGACTCACAAAGGAGGTTGCTAATTATGGTTGAGCATTATCTATCACTGTTTGTTAAGAGTTTATTTATTGAGAACATGGCTTTAGCCTTCTTCTTAGGTATGTGTACTTTCTTAGCTGTATCTAAGAAAGTTTCAACATCACTAGGTTTAGGTGCTGCTGTTGTTATGGTGCAGGTTTTATCTGTTCCTGCAAATAATCTTATCAACGCATATGTATTAAAGCCAGATGCTATTGCTCCAGGTCTTGATCTTTCATTTTTAAGTTTCATTACCTACATTGGTGTTATTGCTGCTTTAGTACAAATACTTGAGATGTTTTTAGATAAGTTTGTACCTGCATTATATAGTGCTTTAGGTATTTTCTTACCACTTATTACAGTAAACTGTGTTATCTTTGCAGGTGTATCATTTATGGTACAACGTGAGTATAACTTTGCTGAATCTGTAGTTTATGGCTTTGGTTCTGGTCTATCATGGGCAATGGCATTAGTATTATTATCAGCTGTTCGTGAAAGATTAAAGTATGCAGATCCTCCAGCAGGTGTTCGTGGTTTAAGTCTTACCTTTATCATTTCAGGATTAATGGCTATTGGCTTTATGTCATTTTCTGGTATTCAGTTATAAGGGAGTACGTAGATCATGTTTACCGTAGTTTCTGGCGTAGTAAGTTTCGTCGTAATCATTGCAGTTTTAGTTGCATTGATTTTGACTGCCAAGAAGTTTTTGGTACAGTCTGGTGACATTAAGATTGGCGTAAATGGCAATCCTGATTTAGCTATGACATGTCCAGCAGGTGATAAGCTATTAAATGACTTATCAAATAAGGGCGTGTTTGTATCATCAGCTTGTGGTGGTCGTGGTGCCTGTGGTCAATGTAAAGTTAAAGTTGTACAAGGCGGTGGTGACGTTTTACCAATTGAGTTTTCACACTTTACCAAGCGTCAAATTCGTGAAGGTTGGCGTTTAGCATGTCAAGTTACAGTTAAAAATGACTGTGAAATTGAATTACCTGCTGAAGTTTTTGGTGTAAAGAAGTGGGAATGTACAGTTGAGTCTAACGATAACGTAGCAACCTTTATTAAAGAGTTACGTCTACGTGTGCCTGAGGGTGAAGAAGTTCCATTTAGAGCAGGTGGTTATATTCAAATTGAAGCAGAACCTCACACTGTTTACTATAAGGACTTTGATATTCCTGAGAAATATCGTGATGATTGGAATCACTTTGGTTTATTTGATTTAGTATCAAAGGTAGATACACCAACCATTCGTGCTTACTCTATGGCTAACTACCCTGATGAAAAGGGTTTGATTATGCTTAACGTACGTATTGCAACTCCACCTTTACGTCAATTAAAAGAGCTTCCACCTGGCATTATGTCATCATATATTTGGAATCTCAAAAAAGGTGATAAGGTTACAATTTCAGGTCCATTTGGTGAGTTCTTTGCTCGCGAAACAGACAATGAAATGGTATTTATCGGTGGTGGTGCTGGTATGGCTCCAATGCGTTCACACATTTTTGATCAATTAAAGCGTCTTAACAGTAAGCGTCGTATTTCATTCTGGTATGGTGCTCGTTCATTAAAAGAAGCTTTCTATGTTGATGAGTTTGATCAATTAGCAAAAGAGCATCCAAACTTCACTTGGCATTTGGCTTTATCTGAGCCATTACCAGAGGATAATTGGACTGGTGCTACTGGCTTTATTCACAATGTATTATATGAGAACTATCTAAAGAATCATAAGAACCCAGAAGATTGTGAGTTCTACATGTGTGGTCCTCCAATGATGACCAAGTCATGTGTAGATATGTTACATTCACTTGGTGTTGAGGATGAAAACATTCTATTTGATAACTTTGGTGGTTAATTATAAAGATTGTTTAAGGGGCGAAAGCCCCTTTTTTAGTTTGAGTGTTTTATAAGTAATTTGGTATTTTTAGTTAATTAAATTTAGATAAAAAGTGTAAGTTATAGGTATTTTTCTCCCGACTTTAGACGGTAAAAAATGCTAAGACGCCTTTATTTATCGTCTATTCCATCAATTTTATTGCTACTATT
>CALXNP010000020.1 GCA_944389785.1 uncultured Anaerobiospirillum sp. | reverse complement strand
CATGATTTTTATACAATAGCACGTGAGACCTCCTTTGTGCTTTTTTTGATTAATATTCAATATAGAGAGGTCTCTTTTTTGTACATAATATAAATAGATAAAATTTATTATTTACACCTAAAAAAGTTTTTCCAAGCATATTGAAAAAAAAATGCTTCAAAAAAATATAGAATCAAAGCTCTTAATATATTTAAGCCTAATTATAACTAACTGTTTGTATTATATTTTTTATCTAAATTCCTTATAATGTTATAAAAATATAGCTAACTTGTAATTTTTTTATAATCTCTTAAGATCCTGGGTATGATTTTTTTTATTTTTTTGGAACTTTTTTGATCTTAGTCACTCTAATTTATACAAGTTAGGCAACAGAGTTCCAACTGATGCAAAGATTCAATCTTAAAGACTTCTCTACAAAATCCCTAGTGCAAACCTGATCTTAGATTATTTAAGATCAGGTTCTTTTTTTGGGGAAATATGATTTTGATAAAACTCAATAAATTTTCTCTATGTTAATATTAACTATATAAATTTTAATTATTTATCTGTTTAATAGTAAGACAATACAATAAATGTTTAGTATTATTTAAATCTAAATTATCTTCTTCTATAGCTGCAATATTAGCTAAAGCTAAAATTCTATTACTGTTATGACTATAAACTAATGGCATATAATCTCTTAACATTGGCTCAATACTATGCTCTCTAAAAATATTTTTTATATCTCTGCGCATTGAGCGTGTTTTAAGTTTTAACTTCTGAGCTCTGTTATACTTAAAAATCAAATCAACACTATCACCATCAGCTAAAAAAAAGCTTTGTTTTACATCATCACAAGTTACTAAACTATAACAAAAGCTGCCTATAATAATACTTTGATTAGGTTTAAGATTAACTTTTTCTTGAATTTGCGTATTTATCAGTGCATTGCTAGCTATAAGCTTACTGCCATAACGTCTTATATCATAATTTCCAATTTTATATATAGCTTTTTTATCATTTGAGCCCTGCATTAACTCATATAAAGATGCAATTAAATGATAATCTGCATTAAGTTTTAAATGATCTTGTAAATAATACTTTAACAACATAAAACATAAACTATTATCATTTAAATCAAGCTTGCTAAAATCTAAACATAGATTATTTATATAATCCTTAGCCATAAGTGATATATAACGCTTAGCTAGATCATGCTCTATACTGCAAAGCTGTTGTGTTCGTAAAATAGATTTATCAATACCAACAAAACGTTCTCGCATTAATGGCAATACTTTAAGACGGATAAAATTACGCTCAAATTTTAAATACTCATTGCTAATATCAAAAACAAAATCAAAACCTAAAGCTTGAATAATAGCTTCAATATATTTTTTGGATAAATTAAGTAAAGGACGTAAAATTAGACCACGCTCATCTAAAATTAGCTCTCGCATGCCAGATAAACCATAAGGTCCTGCTCCACGCTTTAGAGCCAATAAAAAATTCTCTACTTGATCATCTTGCTGATGCCCAAGCATTAAATAGCCATCTAATTTATTTTCAAGTAAAGCTCTATAACGCTCTTTACGTGAACTGTCTTCAGGAGAAATGCCATTACCATAAACGATATTAAGTTTAGGAGTAATTAACTCTACTTGCAGACGCTCACAGAGTTTTTGACAATGAGCAAGCCATATTGGATCATCAGCATCAAGACCATGTATACAATGCACAGCCCTAAGCTTATAACCATTATCAAGCTTGCGTAGATATGTAGCTAAAATTAGTGCAAGTGTAGAATCTGCTCCGCCAGATAAACCAATAGTTATTGGTTTAACTTCATAGCTTGAGTAAATTTTATTGGCCATATTCTGCACTATTGATATGGCCTTATCTTTTGTTAGCAATATCCGTAATTCATTAAGCGATTAAAACGCTGCTCAATTAATTTATCTGTACCTAAGTTTTGTAACTCACTTAAATCTAGTAACAGTCTTTGTTTTAAGTTTAAAGCCATTACATCGTAATCTCTATGAGCTCCACCTAAAGGCTCTGCTACAATATTATCTATTAAACCTAATTCTTTAATCTTATCGGCTGTAATATTCATAGCCTCAGCTGCTAAAGATGCTTTATCTGCACTCTTCCATAAAATAGAAGCACAGCCTTCAGGAGAGATAACTGAGTAAGTTGCATACTGAAGCATATTAACTCTATCACCTACACCTATAGCTAAAGCACCACCTGAGCCACCCTCGCCAATTACAGTACATACAACAGGCACTTTAAGCTCTGACATGCCCTTTAAATTTTCTGCAATAGCACCAGCTTGTGAGCGCTCCTCTGCACCTACACCTGGATATGCACCTGGTGTATCAATAAAGGTAATTACAGGTATATTAAAACGTTCTGCTAAACGCATTAAACGCATAGCTTTACGATAGCCTTCAGGACGTGGCATACCAAAATTACGTAAAGTTCTATCTTTGATATCACGACCTTTTTGATGACCAATAACCATAACACTTTGGCCATTTAAACGAGCTAAACCACCTACTATAGCCTTATCATCAGCAAAAGCTCTATCTCCTGCTAACTCTTTAAAATCAGTAAAGATTCTGCTGATATAATCTAAGGTATAAGGGCGCATTGGATGACGAGATAATTGAGAAATCTGCCATGCACTTAAGGATGAATATATTTTCTTAGTTAACTCTATATTCTTTTTTTCAAGCTGTTTGAGCTCTTTTGACATATCAACATCATTACCCATATTAGAGCTTAAACGTTTTAACTCCTCAATATGAGCAAGCAAATCTGCTATCGGTTGTTCAAAATCTAAGTAATTAATATTCATATACTACCTTATATATCAATTATCTTTAATCAGCTAACACATGATGATTATACACTAAAGCATGATCTTTAATCATCACAATTTTTAGCTAAGCGCCAATCTTTCATTAATTAACTTTTTTATAGGAGCAAAGCTTTTTCTATAACAATCAAGTATAGGTAATCTTTGTATAAGTGATAGATGCTCTGCAGTTGGATATCCTTTATGTTTAGCAAAACCATACTCAGGATAAAGCTTATCAAGCTCCTGCATTTGTCTATCTCTTGTGACTTTTGCAAGAATTGATGCTGCCATAATCTCTTTAACCTTAGCATCACCTTTAACTACAGCTTCTTGTCTAACATCTAACTGCTTAATAATTTTATTACCATCAACTAATAAAAGATCACATTGCATTCTCATGTTTTCATAAGCTTTTTGCATAGCTAGCAAAGAAGCATTTAAGATATTAATCTTATCAATAACACTAGCTTCAACACTATATATACTATAGCATCTAGCATGCTCAATTATCTCTTCATATAAACTTAAGCGTTTCTTCTCACTAAGCTTTTTAGAGTCTGCAAGACCTTTTATTTCATATTTATGGTCTAATACACAGCAAGCTGCTACCACATTACCAACTAAAGGTCCTCGCCCTACTTCATCTGTACCTGCAATAATGTGTGTATTTACATCTACGCTGTAACTAAAAGTATCTGTTTTTTCCATATTATTTATCTAATACATTATGCTCATTTTCATTATTAGTATTGTTATTTTGAGCTTGTATTGCTATTGTAGGTTCTGTTTTTTGAGTCTGCTTAGACTCAATTAATTTAAAGACAGCATCAGCTGCTATTTGATCAGAGTTTAATCTTATTCTTTGATGTAAAGATAAAAACTCTTTTTTCATTAATAGATTATCAGATGTTAATAGCTTCTCCATCTGTATACAGATATTTTCAGCTGTACAATCATCTTGAATTAATTCAGGCACTACCTTTCTATTTGCTAAAAGATTAGGTAAAGAAAACATCTTAACTTTAAGCATGCGCTTAGCAATAGCAGCACTTAAAGCACTAACCTTATAACATACACACATAGGTTTTTTTAAAAGCATGGCTTCAAATGAAATTGTACCTGATGTTAATAATACAGCATCACTTGCAGCAATAACATCCTGAGCGCTGTCTACAAAGATAGTTATTGATAAATCAGGAGCATATTCAAGCCATAAATCTTTTAATAATAAAGCTTTGTCATGATTAGCAACTGCACTAATAAAACATAAATCTGGTATTTTTTGTTTTAGTGTTCTGCAAGCTTTAATATAAATTGGCAACATAGTACTAATTACGCTAGTACGTGAACCTGGCATAATTGCCATAACCTTTGAACCCACTGGTTCTACACTATTTTCGTATAGATTTAAACGCTCTCTTGCGTCTTCTTGCATAACCTCAAGAGGAATTTGATTAGCCAAAGTATGCCCTACATAAGTACAAGGCATATGAACTCTGTCATAAAACTCTTTTTCAAAAGGTAATAAAGCTAAAACCTCATCACAAGATTGCTTTATTTTTTTTATACGTCCTTGACGCCAAGCCCATACTGATGGACTTACATAATGTACTGTAGGTATGCCATGTTCTTTTAATTTACGCTCTACATATAAATTAAAATCAGGTGCATCAATACCTATCATGACACAAGGTCTTGCTTTAATTAAATATCTTGTAATCAAAAATCTAATTTTTAAAATGGGTATTAAATGTTTTAAAACTTCAGTTAACCCCATTACGGCTAAGGTCTCCATATTATACGCAGAGACCATACCTAAAGAGCACATCTTAGGACCACCAATACCAATAAATTTCGCTTGAGGATCCTTGCGTAAAATAGCCTTCATTAAACCTGCACCTAAGGTATCTCCTGAAGGCTCTGCTACAATTAATGCATATAGATGTGAAGTGTTGTTTAATGCATCTGACATTATCTTACAATTCCACGTCCATTTTCACTAATAAAATCAGCTAGAATCTGAACTTCACTATGCTCCTTTGCTAGCTCTTGCAATTGTACACAAGCTTCTTCAATAGTATTGTGCTTATGATAGATAATCATATAAGCTTTTTTAATAGCATTAATAGCATCACTGCTAAAACCACGGCGAGCTAAACCAACTTTATTAATACCATGAGCCTTAGCATAATGACCAGCAGCTAAAACATATGGAGGAACATCCATATTTAAAGCAGCCATGCCAGCTATAAAGGCATGTGAGCCTACACGCCCAAATTGATGAATGGCACTTAAACCACCAAAAATCACATAAGATCCAATAGTCACATGACCTGCTAAAGTAGCATTATTTGCAAAAATACAATTATCACCAATTACGCAATCATGGGCCACATGAGTATTGACCATAAAAAGATTATTAGATCCAATTGTAGTAGTATTTAAACCTTGTACAGTACCACGGTGAATAGTGCAATGCTCTCTTATTGTATTATTATCACCTATAGTTAAAGTTGTTGGCTCTCCTTTATACTTAAGATCCTGACAAGCTTCACCTATAGAACTAAATTGATAAATATGATTGTTTTTTCCAAGGGTACTATGTTCTCTTATTATACAAAAAGGCTCAATAATAGTATTGTCACCAATAACAACTCCACCTTCAATAATTACATGCGGTGAAATAATCACATTAGCACCAATGTGAGCATCTTCACTCACACTTGCGCTCTTATCAATTTTTGCACTGCTATCTATCACTTTAGCACCCTTTGTCTTATTTAAATATTAACCACGACGCTTTGCACACATTAGATCAGCTTGACAGACAATTTCTCCATCTACCTTAGCTACACCTTTAAAGCTTGCAATACCACGTTTTTCTTTTAAAAACTCAACTTCTAAAATTAATTGATCTCCTGGTACTACAGGTCTTTTAAATCTAGCATTATCCACAGCAGCAAAATAGTAATACTCACCTTCTTGTGGCTTACCTACCATGGTAAAAGCTAAAACACCAGTAGCTTGAGCCATAGCTTCTAAAATTAATACACCTGGTAAAACAGGCTTTGATGGAAAATGTCCTTGGAAAAAAGGCTCATTATAAGTTACATTTTTAACTGCAGTTAAGGTCTTATGCTCATCAGTAATACTATAGTCTAAAACTCTATCTACCATTAAAAATGGATAACGATGAGGTAAAAGACTCATAATTTGCTCAACATCTAAAACTTTATCTTTATTATCTGTCACTTTTTCACCTTTTATTTTTTCAATTGTTCTTGTAAATTAAGCAATTGCTTTTCCATTTCATTTACTTTGTGATACATATCATTGATATGTAATACACGAGCTGCTGTTAGACGCCATTGCTTGTTAGTTTGAGCAGGTATGCCTGAAGAATAAATACCAGGTTTATCAATTGAGCGCATGACCATGCACATACCACTTATAGTTACCATATCACAAATACTAATATGTCCATTAAAGACTGAGGTTCCACCTATAATACAGTATTTGCCTATAGTTACACTACCAGCAAAAGTAGTACCGCCAGCTACAGCTGTACCTGTACCTATTTTAACATTATGAGCAATCTGGCATAGATTATCTATTATAACATTATCCTCAATAATAGTATTATCTATTGCACCACGATCAATACAAGTATTTGCACCAATTTCAACAAAATTACCAATAACAACTTTACCTGTTTGTGGTATTTTTAGCCATTTGCCTTTTTCATTAGCATATCCAAAACCATCAGAGCCTATAACAGTGCCTGATTGAATTAAACAATGTGATCCAATACTTACATTGTGATATAGCACTACATTAGGATAAAGCTTTGTTTCATCACCAATAATGGTATTCTCACCTATGCTGCAATGTGCACCTATTTGTACATTATCACCAATTACTGCTCCGCTTTTAATATGTACAAAAGGACCAATTCCAACATTCTTGCCTAAAACTACATTATCTTCAATACAAGCTAATTTACTGATACCACAAGCTATTGCTGGTGTTGTATCTAAAAGTTTAGCAACCTTTGCGTAACCAACATAAGGATCATCAAGTATTAAACAAGCACCCTTAAATAAATGAGCATCTGCTTCTTTAACAATAACGGCACTTGCTTGACAGCTTGCTAAAGCATCTTTATATCTTGAATCAGATAAAAAGCTAATCTGCCCAGCTTGTGCTGTCTTTAAATTAGCTACAGAACTTATCTCACAAGAAGCATCACCTATGACACGTGCTTGTAAATAAGCTGCAATTTCACTTAATAACATTACTTAGTACTCTTTGTTGTGCCCTTAGCTTGTGCTTTTAAACCATCAATAATATCTTGAGTAATATTAATAGATTCATTTGCCTTAGTACTTAAAAAGCCAATTGCATCTCTTTGTAAAACAATATCAATACCTTTTTCTTTAGCAATTTTTTGTATTTGCTCATCTACTAACTTTAAAACACGTGTTTGCTCTTCTTGAGCTTTTTTACGACTTTCTTCTTGAAGTGCTTGACCTTTAATTTGAATATCAGACTGTAATAAAGCAAGTTTACGCTTAGCTTCATTAGCCTTATCACCTACAAGCTTACCTGTTTGAAGGTCCATATATAAAGTTTCAGCTTCCTTTTGCATAGCAACTAATTCTTGTTGTCTTGCTCCAAAAAGCTTTTCCATATTAGTTTGAATTTCTTTTGATTGAGGAATTTCAAACATAACTAATTCTAGATTCATCACAGCAAATTTTGGAGTAAAATCTTGAGCTAGTACTAAAGGAGAAGTACTAAGAGCTAAACCAAACATTGAAGCTAAGGCTAATTTCTTTAACATATAATAAAACTCCTATAATTAAAATCTGCCACCAATATTAAAGTTGAAAGTTTGTGTTTGATCACCAGAGTAATCCTTAATACTCTTAGCTAGTGAAAATACCAAAGGTCCTACAGGTGACATCCAAGTTAAAGATACACCTGCTGACATTCTATACTCGTTAGGATCTGAAAAATCAATGCCATTATCAGTAGGTGCTGTTTCTGTATCCCACAAAGCACCGGCATCTATAAATAAAGATGTTCTAACTTGACGCTTATAAGCCTCTGCCACAAATGGTGTAGGAATAATAAATTCAGCACTAGCTGCCCATAAGGCATTACCACCTATAGCATCATCTGAGGCATACCAGCCATTATCACCTTTATAGATAGCACGAGGACCTATACTATTATAATCAAAACCACGCAGCCACTCACTACCACCTATATAGAAATTGCTAAAAAATGGTAAGGTTTGCTTAACATTATCCTTAGTGCCATAACCATTACCATAAGCACCTTTAGCTCTAAAAGCAAATACAAAATCACGCTCTGAGTCTATAGGGAAATAATGATAAGTCTCAGCTGAGAGTTTATAATATTGTAAATCAGAGCCTGGTATAGTAGAAAATACTGACAATACTTGTCTGCTGCCACTAGTTGGAAATACTGTCTTATCTAGGTTGTTGCGAGATAATGCAATTGTTGCGTTATAGTTGAAAAATTCAGCATACTGACGCCCATTACCTTCTTGCTTATTGTAAGTATCCCACCATTTTAAGCCTTGCCAGAACACAGCTCCGCGATTAGTAATTTTATTGCGTTCAATACCTAAAGTATAACTTACATAAACATTTTCAGATAATGGATAACCTGAGGTTAAATCAAAACCTATAGTCTCATTATCATAATTAACTACAGAAGCATCCTCACCTTCAAATTTGTCATAAAAAGCTCTGCCGCCTAAACTTACTTGATCGATAGTAAAATAAGGCTCTGTATAACCTAATTCAAAGTGATCTCTATAGTCATTTCTATAAGCACTAATTGAAGCACTAGAACCCCAACCAAAAACATTTGATTGAGAAATACCTGCCTGAATTAAAATACCAGAATCAGTACCATAGCCAATACCACCTGAAATTGCACCTGTTGGCTGCTCTTTAACAGTTGTTTCAACAGTTACAGTATCATTAGCTACAGCTGCTTTTTTTACATCAACATTAACAGTTTCAAAAAAGCCTGTTCTATTTAATCTATTTTCTGAAATCTTAACTGCTTCATTTGACAGCCAAGTACCATCCATTTGGCGAATCTCACGACGTATTACAGTGTCATCAGTTGAAGTATTACCTTTAATATCAACACGTGATACATAAATGCGTGAACCTGGCTCTACCATAAACTCAAGATTTACTTGCTTATTTTCTTCATCAAACATAGGATATGCTTTAACCTTTGAATAAGCATAACCATATTTGCCTAATAAATCCTGCAAACTATTTTCAATAGAAGCAACTTGTGCAGCAGAATAAGTATCGCCCTTTTCTAAGCTGATTAACTCTTGCAGCTGTGTTTGATATTTTAAAGTATTACCACGCAAAGCGGTGCTGCCTATTGTGTATTTATCACCTTCATCTATAACTATAGTTAGATAAATACCTTTTTTATCAGGTGTTAACTCAACAGCTGTATCTTTAATCTTAAATTTGACATAACCTCTATTAGTATAGTAAGAACGTAATGACTCAAGATCTGCACTAAATTTTTGTCTATCATACTTTTGATTAGCAACAAAATTCCACCAAGGTACATCATCACGCAGCTGCATTTGAGCAATTAATACATCTTCATCAAAGGCTTTATTACCAACTATATTTATTTGCTCAATCTTAGCCCCAACACCTTCTGAAAACTCAAGTTTTACATCTACTCTATTACGAGGCAAATATGTGAGTACAGGTTTTACTGTAGCTTGATACATACCTGCAGAATGATAAAAATCTTCTAAAGAATTTTTAATCTCAGATAAAGTCTGTACATTTAAAGCTTCACCTGATCTTAAACCTTGAGATTCAATTACTTGCTTTAATGCTGTTTCATCAACTTGAGAATTACCAGCAAAAGTCACACTGCCAATAGTTGGTCTTTCTTTTACTGTAACAATTAAAGTATTTTTATCATGAGAAAGTTTAACTTCATCAAAGTTATTAGTAGCATATAGCCTTTTTAAGGATAAAGCAGCTAAATTACTATCTAATTTATCACCTTGCTGTACTGGTAAAGCTAATAGTACTGCACCTAAGGTTACTCGATTTAAACCTCTAACCTCAATATCATTAACTACCATTATGTCTTGAGCATAACTATTAGCACTAGCTGAAGATAGAGCTAATGTACATAATACAGACATTAAAGAGAGTTTAATTCTTCTCATAATGCTTTATTCCATATAAAAAATTGTCAAACTAAAGTGTTCTAAAATCGTTGAAAATAGCAAAAAATGTAAGTATAAATAATAAAGCCATACCTAGCATAGATAAAAATACTTGCATTTTTTCATTAGCCTTTTTCTTAGCTATAGCTTCATAGGTTATAAAAACTAATTGTCCACCATCTAATACAGGTATTGGAAACAAGTTTAAAATACCTAAGTTTACACTAATTAATGCTAAAAATCCTAAATAATAAGTTAAACCTAGCTCTACACTTTGTGAAGCACCCTTTGCTATAGTTATAGGACCTGACAGATTTTCATAAGAAATCGATCCACTAATCATCTTACCTACAGAGCGAATGATAAGTAAACCCATGTCATATGTTTGTGTAGCTGCACGTGCTATGGCTTGTGTAAAAGTATAATCTATTTTTTGTATAAGATCACCATAAGGCTTAACACTTGGTGCAATACCTATTTGATAAGTATCTTGCTCTAAGGCTTTATTATAAATTACATTAGGCAATAAGGATATGTGCATTAACTTACCATCACGTAAAAAATGAATGGTAATTGTTTTATTTCCATACATCTTAATGTAATCTTGTACTTCATAAAAATTATCTGTTTTTAAATCATCAATACCAACAATAATATCACCTACTTTTAATCCAGCTCTAAAAGCAGAACTATCCTCTTTAACATAGGCTATAGTATTACTTAAAATAACTGTTTTGGGGTTAAGACCTATATAAGAAAATACATCAAGACCTGGTTTTATTTCAAGATTACTTAAATCTAGAGATAAAGTACGATTTATCTTTTGTGTATTGATATTTTTAACTGTAACACTAACTTTATTACCAGCATTATCTACTAAAGCTAATAAAAATTCATTTAAACTTCTAATATCTTTATCATCTACAGCAATAATTTCATCATCAACTTTAAATTGTGCCTGCATAGCTAAAGATTGAGGACTTACATGAGCAACAATAGGTCTTACAATGCTCTCTCCTTGAGCAAATACACAAATATAAAGCAGTAAAGCTAAAATGATGTTAGCAAGAGGCCCTGCTATAATGATAAAAGCTCTTTGTAACTTGCTTTTACGACTAAAACATTTATCTAAATCACTATCTGCAACTTTATCATCTTCCTCTCCTAGCATTTTAACGTAGCCACCAAGAGGAATAGCACTTATAGCGTACTCACAGCCATCCTTTGCTGTTTTTTTAAATAAAACTTTACCAAAACCAATTGAAAAGCGTAAAACTTTTACACCGCATAATCTAGCTGCAAAAAAATGACCACCTTCATGTATAGCAACTAAAATAGATAAAGAAATGATAAATAATACAAGATTATATAAAATCTCAATCATGAGCAATTATCCTTTGAGCGTAGCTTCTAACTTGCAAATCTAAGTCTAAAATTTCATCTATACTATAAACACTAGCATTAGCATATTTATCTAAAACTTGTGAGCATATTTTATAAATATCTAAAAATTTTATTTGTTTTGCTAAAAAACTTGCTACAGCTACTTCATTTGCTGCATTTAAAGCACTTGTTGCTCCTTGCCCATGTAAACTTGCCTGCATAGCTAGTTTTAAACATGGATAACGATTAAAATCAACTTCTTCAAAAGTTAAGCTTTTAAGCTTAGCAAAATCTAAAGCCTCAACCTTTGTAGCAATACGCTGCGGATAAGCTAAAGCTCTAGCTATAGGAGTCTGCATTGATGGATTGCCTAATTGAGCAATTACAGCTCCATCTATGTAAGAAACCATAGAGTGAATTATAGATTGTGGATGCAATAAAACCTGCATCTGCTCAAAGCTAGCATTGAATAAATATCTTGCTTCTATAAACTCAAGACCTTTATTCATCATAGTAGCACTATCTACAGATATTTTAGGCCCCATAGACCATACAGGATGATTAATGGTATCCTCAACACTTACATCTGCTAATTTTTTAAGATCTAAAGTTCTAAAAGGTCCGCCAGAACCTGTTAGAATAATTTTATTGACTCCTATTGATTGCAGGTCACAAAAACCTAAGTTCAATTGAGTTTTTTCAGTAAGACATTGAAAAATAGCACTATGTTCAGAGTCTAAAGGTAAAATGCGGGCATGATATTGCTTAACATTATCAAAAAATACTTGCCCAGACATAACTAAAGCTTCTTTATTAGCAAGCAGCACTGTACGTGAAGCTTTAATTGCCTCTAAAGCTGGTTTAAGACCTGCAGCACCTACGATAGCAGCAATTACAAAATCTACATCAGTATCAGCACAAAGCTTTAAAATATCATCTTCTCCTGCTAATACTATACTTGAACATTTATGAGCTTTTAATAAAGCTTGCAGCTGATAAGCTTTATCCTTATCAAACAAAGCTACATACTTAGGCTTATATTTAAGTGCTAAAGCTAACATCTTATCTGCATTTTGCTTAGCAACTAAAGCATAAACCTCATATTTATCTGAGTTTACATCAATTACTTCTAAGGCACTTTGACCAATAGAACCACTAGCACCTAAAATTGTAACCTTTTGCATTTAAAAAATCTGTCCACTAATCAGATAATATAGACTTAAAAACACAGGTAGAGCAGCAAGTTGAGAATCTATTCTATCTAGCATACCGCCATGACCTGGAAAAATTTTGCCTGAATCTTTTAAATTGACCTTACGTTTAAACATACTCTCAACAAGATCACCTAATACAGAAAAGATGATACAAGCAAAACCACTAATCATTAAAGCTCCATTAGTATTAACATATGAGCCATATAAACCTAAATGATCACAGACTAAAAGACATAAGATAGCAAGTACAATACCACCTAATAAACCTTCTCTTGTCTTTTTAGGACTAACATTAACAATCAAAGGAGTTTTACCTAAAGCTCGTCCTGTAAAATAAGCTCCACTATCACATGTCCAAACCAAAGCCATAATAGCTAATACCAAATAGGCTCCTGTATGCACATTTTGACTATAGTTTTCAGCACGTAAAACTAAAAGACTTAATAAAAAAGGTACTAACATAAATAAAGCAGCGATAGAACCTAGTATTTTATTATTAAGCCATGAGGAATTATTAGGATAACTTCTTACTAAGAAAAAGGCTATACACCAATAAATTAAACTAGAGCAAATTATATATTTAACCACATTTGGAATTTGTGTTTCTATATATAAACCAGGCGGAGCTATATAAAAACATAATGTAGCAGCTATAAGAGCTACCACAACAAATGGAACCTTAGACTTAAAACCTAAAAGTGGTCCCATTTCATAAGCTGCTAACATATAAACAAATAAAGCTCCTATAGTAAAAATAGGATAACTAGCTACAAACAACCACAAAATTACAGCTATAATTAAAAAAAATGCAGTGATAATTCTAGTTAGCATCTTGTCCTCGTATTTGCTCAGAAATCATACCAAAACGTCTTTCGCGTTTTTGATAAAAAGCAATAGCTTTATCTAAATCAGCCTCATTAAAATCAGGCCACAAAACATCTGTAAAATAATATTCAGCATATGCTGATTGATAAAGTAAAAAATTACTTACTCTATACTCTCCACCTGTTCTTATCAATAAATCAACATCACAAGGTAAACTTAAATAATCTTTAAATACAGCTTCATCTAAAGCATTTATATCTTTGTTATGTAAAAGCACATCCTGCATATACAATTTACATGCATTAACTATATCCCATCTGCCACCATAGTTTACAGCTACATTTAAATTTAATCCTTGATTATTTTTACTTTTTTCCATAGCTTGTGACATCTGTTTTTGCAAAGAAGCTGGAAATTTTGTAAGGTCGCCTATAAATTGTATCTTAATATCATTTTCAATAAGCTCTTTAAGCTCACGTTTTATACTTAAAGAAAAAAGCTTTAATAATGAACTCACTTCTGAAGCTGGTCTTTTCCAATTTTCAGAAGAAAAAGCAAAAACACTTAGAGTATTGATACGACGTAAAATGGCGTGCTTGACAATGATGGTTAGGCTATTTGCTCCTTGAGAATGACCAAAGACACGATGTTTACCCTTGCTCTTTGCCCATCTACCATTACCATCCATGATGATTGCGACATGATGGGGAATTTGTCCCCCATCATTATATTTAACTGTAGTTTGCATTAAAAATAGTTATTATATTTCCATTAACTCTTTTTCTTTTTGAGCAAATAACTCATCACACTTTTTAATGGCGTTGTCAGTTAACTTTTGAATTTGCTCTTCACCGCCTCTTTGCTCATCTTCAGAAATAGACTTATCTTTTTGTAAATCTTTGAGCATTGCATTGCAGTCACGGCGAACATTTCTAATTTCAACACGGGCTTGTTCAACTTCACCTTTTACAAGCTTTACAAGCTCCTTACGGCGATCCTCGGTTAAAGGAGGTAAAGGTACACGAATATCTGCACCTGCAACTACTGGATTTAAACCTAGATCAGACTTTTGAATAGCCTTTTCTACATCCTTAATAGCATTCTTATCAAAAACGGTTAATTTTAAGGTACGAGCATCTTCTACATTAACCTGAGCTACTTGTCTTAATGGAGTAAGACTACCATAATACTCAACTAAAATTGAATCTAAAATACCAGGTTGAGCACGACCTGTTCTTACCTTAGCTAAACGACTGCGTAATGCCTCTACAGCATTATCCATCTTCGTACTAGCTTTTTCTTTAACATCATTAACCATAATTAAACTCCTTGACAGGAAACAAGGCTGCCCTCATCTCCTGTGGTTGCGGCTTTAAAAAGAGCACCTTCTTTATTCATATTGAACACTCTAATGTTCATATTATTTTCTAAAGCTAAGGTAAATGCGGTTAAATCCATAACCTCAAGCTTTTGAGCTATAACTTCATCAAAGCTTATATGCTTTATAAATTTAGCATCCTTATTTTTCATAGGATCACTATCATAAATGCCATCTACCTTAGTGCCTTTTAAAACCTCATTACATTCAAGTTCTACAGCACGCAATACTGCTGTAGTATCTGTTGTAAATAATGGCGCACCAGTACCACCTGCTACAATCAATATAGAGCCTTGCTCAATAATTTCCTTACCTAGCTGAGCCTGATATTGTGTGGTAATTGACGGTATACCATAAGCACTCATGAGTACACATGAGCCACCTTGTCTAATAAGCTCATCTCTCATAGCTAAGCCATTGATAACAGTAGCTAACATACCCATTTGATCGCCTATAACACGATTAAGTCCTGCTTTTTGTAAAGCAGCACCTCTGAATATATTACCACCACCTATTACAATAGCAATTTGTACACCTTGTTTTGCTATATCTAAAATTTCTTTGGCACTTTTAGCTAAAATGCTAGGCTCAATACCCATAGCATTACCGCCTAAAGCTTCACCTGAAAGTTTTAATAGCACACGTCTTGTAGCAGTATTGTGTGTCGCCATATTTACCTCAATAAATTACTTGTTTGTAGAAGCGATTTGAGCCTTAACTTCTTCTGCAAAGTTAGTCTCTTTCTTCTCAATACCTTCACCTACTTCGTAGCGAACAAAGGAGATAACGTCAGCACCCTTTGACTTTAACATTTCACCAACAGTAACTGATGGATCCTTTACGAATGCTTGACCAGTTAAAGAAACTTCACCAGTGAACTTCTTCATACGGCCTTCAACCATCTTCTCAGCAATCTCACGTGGCTTACCGCTTTGCATTGCAATATCAATTTGAATTGCACGCTCTTTTTCTACAACTTCAGCTGAAACTTCTTCAGGACGCACAAAATCAGGCTTAGCAGCACAAACATGCATTGCAACATCACGAGCTAACTCTTCGTTACCACCTTGTAAGGTTACAGCTACACCAATACGACGATTTGAGTGTACATATACACCTAAAACATCACCACTTACACGAGCTAAACGACGTAATTGTAAATTCTCACCAATCTTAGCTACTAAAGCAGTTAAAGCATCAGCAACGCTTTGACCTTCGCAATCTACAGCCTTTAAAGCCTCAACATCATTTACACCACTATCTAAAGCAATTTGAGCTACTTTATCTGCAAAGTTTACGAAATCAGCATTCTTGGCAGCAAAATCAGTTTCTGAGTTAAACTCAACTAAAACAACTTCATTATCCTTACGAGCAACAGCAATAGTACCCTCAGCAGCAGTACGAGTAGCTTTCTTTGCAGCCTTTAAAGCACCACTCTTACGCATTGCCTCAATTGCAGCTTCCTTATCACCATTAGCCTCAACTAAAGCTTTTTTACAATCCATCATACCAGCGCCAGTGATATCACGTAGCTCTTTTACCATTGCAGCTGTAACATTTGCCATGTTTTAATCCTCTTTAAAAACCTGTTAATTCCATTAATAAAAGGCCAAATTGCTTTGGCCTTTATAAAAAAATTAATTAAGCTTGTTCTTCGTTAGAAACTGCTTGCTCAACATCTTTCACAGTTGAAGCATTACGAGCTGCATTAATGGTCTCAACAGCTCCTCTTAAATAAAGCTCAACTGCACGGATAGCGTCATCATTACCAGGAATTACGTAATTTACACCATCTGGATTTGAGTTGGTATCAACAACAGCAATTACAGGAATACCTAGGTTATTTGCTTCTTTAATAGCAATGTGCTCAACTTCTGCATCGATAACAAAAATAGCATCAGGTAAGCCACCCATATCCTTGATACCACCTAATGAGCGATTTAACTTCTCAAGCTCACGAGTGCGTAATAAAGCTTCTTTCTTAGTTAACTTGTCAAAAGTACCATCTTGAGATTGTTGCTCAAAGTCCTTTAGACGCTTAATTGATTGACGCACAGTCTTCCAATTAGTTAACATACCACCTAACCAACGGTGATTTACATAGTATTGACCGCAAGCAACTGCTGCTTCACCGATCTTTTGACTTGCAGCTCTCTTTGTACCAACAAAAAGAATCTTGCCCTTGTGAGCAACTGTGCTGCTTAGGAAGTTTAATGCATCTTCATAGCATTGAACTGTTTTTTCTAAGTTGATAATGTGCACACCATTACGAGCACCAAAGATGTATTGCTTCATCTTAGGATTCCAGTAACGAGTTTGATGGCCAAAGTGTACACCTGCTTGTAGCATATCACGCATAGAAATATTTGACATAATTTTTCCTCTATTGGGTTAAGCCTCCACTACTCCACTTTTCTAACCCTTATGGCACCCAAGAAAAGTGTGTCAAAGTAGTGTGTGTTTTCTAAACAAAAATTAACGATAAACCTTAAGACTAACAATTAATTAAAAACTAAATTCATAGCCTAGATGTAATTTTTTAATATAGTTACACTATATTAATCTTACTAAACTTAATACAACAAAATAAATTATTAGTATTATTTTAAGCAGAAAATTACATTCATTGAATTGTTAAACATAAGGCAATGTATTCTATCATGTATATGAGCTTTTTATAAAAAATTTTTGAAAAAAAATTGATTTTTTATACTGCACACATCTAAATACCTTTTACCTATTACTATTTTTAACAAAGTATATAAATTATTATCTATTAAATTAAATAAGGTAGGATTAAATAAAAATGGATATATAAATACAAATCTTAAACTATAAATAAACCCAACTGCAAAAACAGTTGGGACTTTGTTTAAAGTAGTTTTTCTAAATAAAGTTAACTAATAATTTTATTAATTATGATTAAATAAAAAATCTTTATCTATCTTCCCATTTTTTAATTATTCTGTATAAAGTACCATCCATTAGCATACGCTGTATTTCAAGACTTATAATATCTGCATAAGCAGAATTCTTAGGGAAAGCAAAAGCATACTGACTATCTGCTTGATTAAAAATATCAGTAGATACTGCTAAATTTAAATTAGGCATAGCATGAGAAAAGAAAACAAGTGGCATACGATCATAGATCACACAGTCAATCTTACCATTTGCTACCATAAAATAAGCACTTATAATGTCTGAAACTATTACAGGTGTTGAGCTTTTTAATACACTTTTAACATATTGTTCTGCAGTGCTACCTTTTAATACAGCAATAGTCTTTCCTTCAAGATGAACTAAATTATCAGCATCAGCAGAGTATTTTTTAGAGTACATAATACTCATACCAGTAGCATAATAAATAGGTGAGAATTTAAATCTAGCTGCACGTTCTGCTGTGTAAGATAAAGCTCCACCTATCATATCTGCTTTATTTTCAGAAACAAGATCCATGGCTACAGTACGGGATAAAGGAAAAATTCTATCATCTTTAAGACTAAAACCTAAGCGTTTTTGTAGCTCACGTATAATATCCACATCAGCACCTTCTGGATAGCGCATATCTTTTGAAAGATAACTAATAGGAGGAGTTGATATATCTAAATAAACAACCAACGTCTTACCTTTCAATTCACCTTGAGCTTGTGCACTTGTACTTACTAATAAGACAAAAGCACTCACAGCTAACAATATCTTTTTAAACATAAAAGAAAAAGTTTTCATACCTTCACCCACTGTAGTTTGTTCTCACATACTAAAATAAAAAATAAATTATTCTTAGTATGCATTAAGCTATATATATATATAATTTTTATTAAATTAACTACCCTAAAAAATTTAAAGTGCCCTTACTAAATTTAGTAAAGACACTTTAATTTAAGCTATTACTAAATTATCTTGCTTGTCGCAACTTAAATCTAGATAGATCTTGCAATAACAGATTAATAGCTGAAATAGAAGTATTAGATTTAGCAATAGCATCATCAGAAAGCTTAGCAATATCTTGTGTACCTTGAGTAATATTTTGCATATTAGATGAAATTTCAGAAGTAGCTGTAGTTTGTTCTTCAGCAGCTGTTGCAATATGTGTAATTTGATTATTTACATTATTAACTTGCTCTAAAATTTCATTTAAAGTATTTTCAAGATCAGATGCTCTTGTTGCTACTTGATTCATCTTATCAACACTTTCTGACATAGACTGTGTTGCTTCTTTAGCATCATTTTGAATTTGACTTACCATAGCACTAATTTCTTGAGTAGATTTAGTAGTGCGTGAGGCTAAAGCTCTAACTTCATCAGCTACCACAGCAAAACCACGACCTGCATCACCAGCGCGAGCTGCCTCAATTGCAGCATTTAATGCAAGTAAATTAGTTTGAGCAGCAATTTCATCAATAGTACCAACAATAGAACCTATTTGTTGAGTTTGCGCAGCTAAAGCTTGAATCTTATCACCATCTTCTTGTGTTCTTAAACTTTGCTCTTTAATTTCTGCAACAGAAATACGTACTAGGTTCATGCCATCATTAGCTACACGTTTAGCTTCTTCTGATAAGCTTGCAGCACTTTCGCAATTTCTTGCAATTTCAGATGTTGTAGAAACCATTTCATCAGAAGCTGCTGCTACTGTTATAGCTTGACTTTCAGCTCGTTTTGAAGAGCTTACTACTTTATCTGATAAAGTGTTCATACTGTCTAATTCTTTACTTAAATTATTAGCTTCTGAAATTACATGACGTATTGTATTAGACAGATCATCACGCATATTGCGCATAGCATTAGCTAGTGCACCAAATTCATCCTGTGTGTAATTACCAATATGTACATCAAAGTCATTTTTTGAAATAGTATTAGCTACATTACAGAGGAAACCAACTTGTGAGTTAATGTATTTTGATACCCAAGTTGCTACTATGATAGAGAAAATTATAGAGGCTATTGTCATTACAATAATAGCAATTAAACCTGCTGTATCTTCTAATGAAAATACACGAGTTTGTATATCATTTAAGATTCTAGCAGATGAGTTTTGATACAAATCAGATAATTCTGAAAATATAGGCTGTACACTTTCTAAATAATAGGATAAGGCATCATATGGTAAATTATTATCTACAAGAGGCTTAATAATTTCCCTATACATACCTACAACAGTATTGGTTTTTTCTTCTATAATTTTAGCACGCTCGGTATTAAAAATTTTCAGCAGATTTTTAATATCAGATTGTAGCTTAATAATATCTTTATCAATTTGCTCTGCAAGTTCTCTAGTTTGATTATTAGGTCTTAAATAAGACAAAATATCGGTGGATAATCGTTCAGTATCATCAGAACATGCAACAACTATTGAGTATTGCGTTTCAACAAAATAACCAACATCTCCTGCAACTTTTGTTGAACTTGTTAAAGATGTTATAGAAATAGCAGAACTTATTAAAATTAATAAAATAATAAAAGTAAAACTACCATATAGTTTAGCTTTTAAACGTAAGTTTTTAAAAAAAGACATAAACAGCCCCCGTAACTCCAAATTTTATTATTTTTTCCACTTGCTCAATATATTATACATAGTACCATCATTCATCATGTGCAGCATTTCCTCACTAATAATCTTAGCATAAGGAGAGTCCTTAGGAAAACCAAAACCATATTGACTATCTGCTTGATTAAAAACATCTTCAGATACTACTAAGTCCAAGTGATTCATAATTTTAGAAAAATATACAAGTGGCATACGATCATGTATTACACAATCCACTTCACCATTAGCTACCTTAAAATAGGCAGAAATAATATTATCAATTGGTATTGATGTTGAGTCTTGTAGTATTTTTCTAACATATTGCTCTGCTGTACTATTTCTTACAACAGCAATAGTCCTGCCTGCCAAACGACTTAAATTGCTAGCATCAGGTGAATATTTTTTTGAATACATAATACTCATGCCAGATGAGTAATAAATAGGAGAATATCTAAATAATTTAGCTCTTTCATCAGTATATGATAAAGCACCACCTATCATATCTGCTTTATTTTCAAGAATCAGCTCAATTGTGCGATCTTGTGCTAAAGGAAAAATTCTATTATCTTTTAAATTAAAACCCAAACGTCTTTGTAGCTCATATATAATCTCAGTTTCAACTCCATCAGGATAGCGCATATCTTCACTAACATAACTCATAGGAGGAGCAGAAATATCCAAATAGATAGTTAAAGTTTCCCCCTTTAACTCTCCTTGAGCCTGCACATTTGTACTAACTAATACAAAAGTAGCACAAATTGCTGTCAATGCTTTTTTTAACATAGAAAACGCTTGCATATCCACCCCTACTACAGTTTTTACCTGTATATAGTAATGTAGTTGATAATTTTTACTAGATTATAAAATAATTCTGCCTGCAATATGTGTTATTATCTCTAATATTTTATAAATTTATTGAGACATTTTCCATATATTATAAAATCTAGCTAGAATCCAAACATAAATATTACAAACAAGTAAAAACTATCAAACCATCTATTCATAGATAGTTTAACATATTAATGTTTGTATATAATAAAACTTTTTTCATTACCTACAAATAGTTATAAGTTAAAATTTATTTAATTTTAGTTTCTGCATCACTATATATTTCTGCATTGGATATTTTTAATCATAGTTTGTTGCTCCCTATTTTTATTTTCTCTTTTTATTCATTTAGCTTTATTATTGATATAAAACTTGTGTTTAAGTACTAAGCATGCAAAAGTTTAAGATATTGTTATATACTATATTAAGATATTAAGATGCTAAGTGTCGCTAAATAAATGCCATAGCTATCTTTAATCTTAAGAATAACAGCATAAAAGGTAATATAAATGGTTATCATAAAAACTCAAGATGAAATTGAAAAAATAAGAATTGCAAGTACTTTAGCTGCACAAGTATTAGAAATGATTGAACCTCATGTACAAGCAGGCATCACAACAGAAGAATTAGACGATATGTGTCTTGATTATATAGAAAATGAGCAAAAAGCCCTATCTGCATGTTTAGGTTATCATGGTTATCCAAAGTGTACTTGTATCTCTATTAATGAGGTTGTATGTCATGGCATACCTTCTAAACATAAATTAAGAAATGGAGATATTGTTAATATTGATGTTACTGTACTAAAAGATGGTTTTCATGGTGATACCTCTCGTATGTTTATTGTAGGCGAAACCTCTTTACGTAATAAAAAGCTTTGTCAGTGTGCACAGCAATCTTTATATGAAGCAATAAAAGTAGTAAGACCTGGCGAAAATCTTACAACTATAGGTGAAGTTATTCAAAAAATAGCAGATAAAGCTGGTTTTTCTATAGTAAGAGATTATTGTGGTCATGGTATTGGCAGAGATTTCCATGAAGAACCTACAGTATTGCACTTTAAAAATAAACATAGTCTAATTTTACAAAAAGGCATGATCTTTACTATAGAACCCATGATCAATGCAGGCACTCACCATTGTAAAGTATCAAAAAAAGATGGCTGGACAGTAAAAACAGCAGATAAACAACCATCAGCTCAATATGAGCACACTATTTTAGTAACAGATGACGGTGCTGAGGTATTAACCTTACGCTCAGATGAAAATTTTGATAGATTTATCCATCATTAATTATGCTAGAAACTATACTTGTACCACGAAAAAGTAATTTTAACATAGAGTTAAATGTAAACTTTCATATAGATGACTTATGCAAGGATGTATCAGTATGCCGCAATTGTCATACAGATTTTGATGAAAAATTAGGTGTTTTATATGAAAATGGTGCAAGTATTGACACCTTATTGAACTTAAGAACTAATTTTGTAGATAAATTTTTATCTAGATTATTTTGCTTATTCAAACTTGATCAATATACCAATCTGTCTTTAATAGCAGTTGGTGGCTACGGACGAAAAGAACTATTTTTACGCTCTGATATTGATTTTCTCATTCTTTTTGACGAAACATTAAGTACAGATTGCAGTGATGCTGTTGAGCAATTTATCTCATTTTTATGGGATATAAAGCTAGATATTGGTTCATCAGTGCGTGATATCAAAAGCTGTGTCAGACATTCACAAGAAGATATTACTATAAGAACTAATCTACTTGAAACTAGACTAATCTTTGGTAATAAAGACAATTACTTAAAATTAAAACAAGCTTTAAAAGATGATAGCTATTGGCTGTATCAATCATTTATTAATGCTAAAGTTCAAGAACAAAAACAAAGACATAATAACTATACAGATACTACCTATACTTTAGAACCTGATATCAAAAATAATATAGGTGGTATACGTGATCTTCAAACAATTTTATGGGTAGCTAATTTTTATCTTGGAGCAAATACCTATTTTGATATGTATAGAATGAATTTGCTTGAAAAAAATGAGTTTGAAGATCTAAATGCAGCTAAAATATTTTTATATGAAATACGTTATGCTCTGCATACTATAGTCAACAGATCAGATAATCGTTTAACTTTAGACAGACAAAAACAAGTAGCTTCTATTTTAGGTTATGGAGATGAAGGTAATCATCCTGTAGAAAAAATGATGAAAGGGCTATTTATTGTCTTAAAACAAGTACGTGAACTTAATAATATTGCTCTGCAGGTTATTTGCTCACATATCTTAAATAATGAAGATCAAGAAGATAAAACTATCTTTATTGATAATAACTTTGTAATAAGAGGCAATTTATTAGATATTGTTGATAATGATGCTTTTAAGCAAGATCCTTCTTTAATGCTTGAGCTTTTTTACAATTTTGCTATTTATAAGAATATTGAAAATTTACATTTTAACTGTATTCGAGCACTGCGTGATGCTAGACGCAAACTTAAGTATTATTTAATTGAAGATCCTAAATGTAGAAAAAGTCTTAAAAAAATTCTCTCTAATCCAGCTTGTTTAGAAAGATGTATTGGCTACTTAAATAATTATAGAATTTTAAGTGCTTATATGCCGCCTTGGGAAAATATTGAAGGACAAACACAATTTGATATGTTCCATATATTCCCTGTAGATGAACATACTATTAGAGCGTTAAAAAATATTTATGAATTTACTACCTGTAATGACGAAAACTATAGTTTATTTAAAAATATTTTCTATCAAATCAATGAGCCTTTAATCTTAATTACAGCCACATTCTTACACGATATAGCTAAAGGCCGTGGAGGATCACATGCTATACTTGGAGCTAAAGATGCTACTTTCTTTTGCCAAATACATGACTATACTCAATATCAACAAAGATTAGTAACCTTTTTAGTGCGCAACCATCTAAGTATGTCTAATACTGCTCAAAGACGTGATATTACAGATTTTGAAGTAATTAATGATTTTGCAGTACAAGTAGATGATGAAGATCATCTTAACATGCTCTATTGTTTAAGTGTAGTGGATATTGCTGCAACTAATGCTCGTGAATGGACCTCTTGGAAAGATAGCATGTTTAGACAGCTATTTTTTGCTACAAGACAAACGCTAAGACATGGGTTAGCAGATCCTTCAGATTTAAAATCACATGCAGAAGAAAATAAGCTTTTAGCTTTGCGTCATATTACTAATCACCATGAGCAAAAAATACGAGTCTTTTGGTCAAAATTTCAAGCTCAATATTTTATACAGTACACACCATTTGAAATTGCTTGGCATACTAAAAATATCTTATCAAATAATTTTGAAGATAATAAAAATCAAACTCTTATTCTTTTTTCTCAGCATGATGACTATGTTAGTGAATTATTAATGTATACCAAAGGTAATCAAAATAGTTTTGCTAATATTGTCTGCATCATGGCTAAGAAAAAATTGAATATACAATCTGCACAAATAGTGCGCACAAATGACAAATTCTCATTATGTACCATTAAATTTCAGAACCAAAAAGGTGCAAAATATGATAATGAAAGATTATCATCATTACGTCAAAGCATTATTAAAGAACTAGATAATAAACCTTCTTTAGATGGCTTAAACAGCCCTACTAAGAAGATATTCAACATTAAAACTAATATCGTTTTTATTGAAGATAAACAAAGAAGACATACAAATCTTGAGGTTTCAACTCTTGACAGTTTTGGACTATTAGCTAAGATTGTTGTAACTTTATATAGCCTTGACTGTGCTATTATTACAGCTAAAATCACAACCACAGGTGAAAGAGCTGATGACTTTTTTGCTATAAGTACTGCTAATGGCAAAATATTAAGTTCAAGAAAACAAGAAAAACTAAAAAAGGCTCTGTTAAAGGCCATTGATGACTAAGAATTCTATTTAAACAAGGAGACACTATGTCAAATAAGTTAATTGAAATTATTGATAATGCCTTTGAAAATCGTGCTGCTATCAACAAAACTAGTGTTAGTGCAGATGTTAAAGCAGCTATAAATGACGTCATTACCGGTCTTGACGACGGCTCATTACGTGTAGCACAAAAAAATGAAAATAATGAATGGGTTGTTAATCAATGGGTAAAAAAAGCTGTATTACTATCATTTAGAATTGAAGATAACTTTGTTACTCCAGCTTTTGGCTGCAATTTCTATGATAAAGTTCCTTTAAAATATGAAAACTATACCCAAGAGCGTTTTATAAATGAGGGTGTACGTGTTGTTCCTGGTGCTATTGTAAGACGTGGTTCTTATTTAGAAAAGGGTGCTGTAGTTTTACCTTCATTTGTAAATATTGGTGCTCGTGTTGGAGCTAATACTATGGTTGATACTTGGGCAACTGTAGGTTCATGTGCTCAAATCGGTAAGAATGTACACTTATCAGGTGGTGCTGGTATTGGTGGTGTATTAGAGCCAGTACAAGCAGGTCCTACTATTATTGAAGATAATTGCTTTATTGGTGCAAGATCTGAAATTGTTGAAGGTGTTATTGTAGGTGAGGGTTCTGTAATTTCTATGGGTGTATTTATTGGTAAATCAACCCGTATTTATGACAGAGAAACTGGTGAAATTATGTATGGCAAAGTACCACCTCACTCAGTTGTTGTTTCAGGCAATTTACCTTCAAAAGATGGTAAATACTCATTATATGCAGCTATTATTGTAAAGAAGGTTGATGATAAGACCTTATCAAAAATTGGTTTAAATGAGTTATTACGCCAAGCTGAAGAAGAGATAAGCAAATAATAATTTATTTAACAAATATTTTATGGTTTAGTACGTTTAGCTTACTAGACCATTAATTTTAAACCTTAAGCTTATTTTTAACTTTATTCATCTTTATTTAATTTAAACAAGTTTTAAAACTTGTTCTTACTAGTTTTGTCTAGGCCTTTTTAGACTTTTAAACAAAAAACTTAAGTATCTTGATAAAAATTATTTTTTACTAAAATATGATATAATCTCCAAATTGTTTTTATTTACCTTTATAAAGGCAAAATTATGGATCGCAATAAGATTAGGGAAAATGCAAGAAGAGCACAACAAAAGCTTGAAGAGCAAAAAAGATTAGAACAGCAAGCTAGAAGAGAGCAAGAAATTGCTTCAGCTTATGAAAATGCAAGAAAACAGCGTGAGGAACAAATAGAAAAAGCTAAGGCTGCTGCTAAAAAGCGTAAAACTGAAATTGAAAGAAAAAGAAAATTACATATTTTCATTTCTTCAATAATTATAATTATCACATTATCAATTATTATTGCAATTTACCCAAATCCTGTAGTTGCAGTATCTTGCGTAGTATTAATTGTGATATTTTTCTGTATAGGTATTAGCTATCAAAAAGCTATTACTCAGCTTTTAGTATTAGCTGTATGTGCTATAGCTATAATTCAAACTTTCTATTTTTTAATGAATAATTAAATAAAGTTTATTCCCCATCTTATAGATGGGGATTTATAAGAAGCTTAATCTTCTGATTCTAATATCAAGTCTAAACCATCATCAACAATTTCATTATGATAAGGCATACTAAGTATAGTATTAGTTTGCATAATGACATTCATTGCTAAAGCAAAAGTAGCCTGCCATGGTTTAAGCTTATTTTGTGCTACTAATTCATTTAAATATAATTGAAGCATATCATTATATTCTAAAAAGTTATCATGCAATTTACTAAGCTGTCTAGCATCATTACTATTTACACTATTAATAGCTTTTATCTTATTATTAAGTTCTTGAATATAGCTATCCATAGCACGATTTTTTTCAAAAACGCAAATATCATCATCTTGAGTTGAAATACATTCACGCATTAAAAAATAATCTCCAAAACCATAAATTTTAGCAATAGACATAAGAACTAAAGCATAATTAGAGCGTAATTGATCTTCTATTTCTATGCTATTATCAGCTTCTTTAAAAAATACTGACTTTTGCCAAGCAGATAAGTAGTTATTGAAACTATCATTTAAAATCTTATAACTATCTATTAACTTAGAGTTATCTCTTAAATTTTGTAAAATCATGCGTTCACAAGTGTCTGAATAAAAGAAAAATTGCTCACGATTAACACCATCAAATACAGTACACTTTTTCTCTAACTCATCATCAGTTGTTGTTTTACCTTGTGAGCCTTGTACAAATATATTACTATCTTTTAACTTAATACCTTGTGGTTTATCAGCAAGCAACCATAAACGCAATAACATTTCTCTATAGATTAAAGGACGTAAAGCTTGAGCTTTAAATACAGCAGGTAAGGTATAACTAAATTCACGATAAAAATCATTCCAACTTGTTAAAGCTTCACTTAAAAGTTGTTGATCAGATAATACACCTTGTATACGACGTGTAAGTACTGCTGTATATTTTAAAGACTCCATCTCATATCTACTATCAATATCATAAAGCAAAGTTGTAGGATCATCTTGATACTTTAATACTTCAAAATAACTCTTTGGATAATCCACTAGTTTTTGTGTACTCAATAAGCTATATAATACTAAATACCAATCCTTATCTGAAGCATAAGCTCCATCATCTACTTTATGATCTTCTTTAACTCTATCAACTAAACTATTCCACTTGCTTTGATAATTTAAATAATCAGGATTATTACTAAAAATATCTTCAATAAAAGAAATTGGTCCTCGTCCATTTTTTTGATAGAACCTATCTAAAACGAGTTTACATTCATTACTTAAATTAAATTCCTTATAACCATGATTATCAACTGTACATAAAGTATCTATATCATTAGAACCTTGATACTCAAACCCCCTAATAGGCCATAATAGAGAAGACACTAAAGACTTGTTGCAATTAAAATCATTATTTAAACATTGTACAGTACATTCTGAAGCAACTCTTAAATTAGCAAAGCTTGAGCCTTGCATTGGTATGTCTAAAACTTCAGGTAAATCAAGTAACTTAGCATCTTCTTTATTAAAGCGTAAAGCAAAATCAGGAGCATGAATTAATGAAGTAATAACATTATTATCTACATGTAAACTTAAGCTATTACCACTAAGTTCTGCATATGCACTAGTGGTATTAGCATCACTTTCTACTTTTAATTCTATAATTGAAGAATCATTGTATGCTTTTGGTAAAAGTACTGCTAATCGATTTGTACTAGACTCTCTTTTAGTACAAAGAATATTCTGCACTTGTACACCATTAGGTAAATCAACAAATGCAGCAATTTCAGAAGATCCTGACGGATAATCAAGTCTACCTACTTCCCACATAGCAGCAAAAACCCCTTTACTGCTTACAAGACATGCTAGGAACATAAATAGTTTAATAGTTTTCATATATAAATATGTGCTATCTTTTTTACACATTAAAAAATTAGTAATATAGCGTTTATATCAAAGATTATCTAAAGCTACAATATCTAAAAAATATTTCTTTAGCATATCATACTATCTTATTAAAAGATAAAATAATATTAGTTTGTAAATAATTTTATTTTATCTAAATATTACTATTTTAGTGCAAAAATGAACTATTTTTATTAAAGAAAAATACCTATAACTTACACTTTTTATCTAAATTTAATTAACATACCCAGGATCTTAAGAGATTATAAAAAAATTACAAGTTAGCTATATTTTTATAACATTATAAGGAATTTAGATAAAAAATATAATACAAACAGTTAGTTATAATTAGGCTTAAATATATTAAGAGCTTTGATTCTATATTTTTTTGAAGCATTTTTTTTTCAATATGCTTGGAAAAACTTTTTTAGGTGTAAATGATAAATTGTATCTATTTATGTTATGTACAAAAAAAGAGACCTCTCTATACTGAATTTTAACCCCAAAAAGCACAAAGGAGGTCTCACGTGCTATTGTATAAAAATCATGAATCAAAAGCAATTCAATGTAATAAAATTTATAAGGCAGACCGATCATCATGACTTGATCACAGTTTTTACTAACTTAATATAAGATATACTTCTTTGGTATTATTTTGTTTTAAAAAGTTAATTCAATTTATTATATTTATTTCAAATAAATATAGCGATATATCTAATTTTTAATAAAAAACTGCTTATTGAAAATCAATTTCTATCAGTCCTAAAAATGTGATCCAGTCGATATGGTCGGTTTGCCGTATAAAATTTACAAGATTTTATCAGCAAATAATATTAAAGATCTTGCTTTATCAATGGGGTCTTGTATTAGAACTCGTAAATTTAATTTA
>CALXNP010000019.1 GCA_944389785.1 uncultured Anaerobiospirillum sp. | reverse complement strand
AATTCCTTATAATGTTATAAAAATATAGCTAACTTGTAATTTTTTTATAATCTCTTAAGATCCTGGGTATGATTTTTAAGATTTATTTTTTATGTAACTACTATTTTTAGTTTAAACTTAATCCTTAAATTTAAGTGTTTATTTAGTATTTAGATTGCGTAAGATATTATGGAAAATCAAAAACAGTTAATTTTAATAGATGGCTCATCTTTTTTATTTCGTGCTTATTATGCTCCACATACAGAGTTTACTACTAAAACAGGTATACCTACAGGGGCTACGTTAATCTTTACTCGCATGCTCAATAAAATTTTAAACCAATATCAAGGTCATAAAATTATTGTAGTTTTTGATGCTAAAGGAGGTAGTTTTAGAAAAGAAATCTATAAAGAATACAAATCTAATAGACCACCTATGCCTGATGATTTAAGGGTACAGCTTGAATATGTACATAAAGTAGTTAAAGCTTATAACTTGCCTTTGATTATGGTAGAAGGTGTTGAAGCTGATGATGTATTAGGAAGCTATGCTAAAAAAGCTAGTGCTTTAGGGCTTAAAACTATTATTTGTACTAGTGATAAGGACTTAGCCCAGCTTGTTGATGATAAGGTATGTCTATATGACAGTATGAAGGATGTATACTTAGATGAAAAGGGAGTATTTGATAAATTTGGTGTACCTCCAAAGCTTATTGTAGATTATCTTGCTTTAAAGGGTGATAGCTCTGATAATATTCCAGGCATGAAAGGAGTAGGTGATGTTAAAGCTTGTGCTTTATTAAATAGTTTAGGTGGTGTTTTTGAGATTTTAGCACGTAAAGATGAAATTAAAAATTTAGGCTTTAGGGGAGCTAAAACCTTTGCAAATGAATATGAAAAAGAATTTGATAAGGTTAAATTATCTTATAAACTTGCTACTATAAAAACAGATGTAGAGCTACCTTTAGCTATAGAAGATCTTAAACTTAATCCTATTAATTATGATGAGTTAATCAATTTATTTACAGAGCTTGAATTTAAAAAACTAGTAGAGCAGATACAAAAAACACAATCAAGTAATAAATCAAATACTAACTCTAGTAATAAAGCAGAACATAATTTTAATAATGCTGTATCAACTGTAGAGCAAGATAAACCTAAAGCATCAAAAAATATAAATAATTGCTCTTGTAATTTTATTTGTGTAGATAGTGAAGCTAAATTACAAGATATGTGTCAAAGTTTAAGTGAAGCAAAAATTTTTGCTTTTGCTACACATTGTAATGAAACTAAACCTCAAGATGCTGTATTAGTAGGTATTTCTTTTTGTGCTAATAATAATTGTGCTTACTATATTCCTTTAAGACATAATGGAAGTGATGCTTTATTTAGTGTACAGCTAGATATTAAACTAGTATTAAGTTATTTGGTCAAACTTTTTGCTAGTGATGTAAAGAAAGTAGGTTTTGATATTAAACATGATCTTTTAGTCCTATCTTATCTTGGAATTGAAGTAAATAATGTTTACTTTGATAGTAAAATTTGTGCTTATTTACTAGATAACAATCAAGATCTAAATCTAAAATCCTTAGCTAAGGACTTTTTAAATTATTCTATGCTAGAGCTTAGTGATTTTACTGGTAAAGGAGCACGTGCTTTAGATTTTAGTCAGCTTGACTTACTATGTGCTTTAAATTATGCCTGTGAGTTAGCTTTAGTATACTTTTTACTGTATACAAAACTACAGCAGCAGCTAAGTAATAGTCCTATGCAGGAACTCTTTACAAGTATGGAAATGCCTTTAGTTAGAGTTCTTTTTGCTATGGAGAAAAAAGGAGCTTTACTTGATAAAAATAAATTAGCTGCTTTAAACAAGTTATTCTCACAGAAGCTGCAGACCTTAGAGGAACAAATCTTTAAATTATGCTCACAAGAGTTTAATATTGCCTCTCCAAAACAATTGGGTATTGTTTTATTTGAAGAGCTTAAGATTAAATACCCTAAAAAGCTTAAGACTACAGGTACTCAAAGTTATTCGACCTCTGATGATATTTTAGAATTGATTGCAGATGAGCATGAGATTGTGCCTTTAGTTAGAGCACATAGGGCTTTAGCTAAGCTTATTAGTACTTATACAAGTAAGTTATCATCTATGATTTCAAATCATACAGGACGTTTACATACTACTTTTAATCAAACAGGTACTGCAACAGGCAGATTATCTTCAAGTGATCCTAATTTACAAAATATTCCTGCAAGAAGCACAGATGGTTTGATGATTAGGGAGGCTTTTGTTGCTGCTGAAAATTATAGTTTAGTATCTATTGATTATTCTCAGATTGAATTACGCCTTATGGCACATATTGCTAATGATCAAAATCTTATAAGTGCATTTGCTAATGGAAAAGATATTCATGCTTTAACTGCAGCTAAGATTTTAAATAAGGATATTAGCGAAGTTAGTGATATAGAACGTTCACATGCTAAGGCCACAAATTTTGGTTTAATGTATGGTATGGGGGTTAGAGCTTTAGCTGCTCAAACTAAGATGACACAGACTGAAGCTAAAACATATATTGATACTTATTTTGGTTTACATCCTGCTATCTTAAATTATATGCAGCAGATTGTAGATTTTGCTAAAGCTAATGGTTATGTTGAAACTATTAAAAAACATAGAGTAAATTTTAAGCAGATAAATTCAACTAACAGAGGTGTAGCTGAAGCTCAAAAACGAGCTGCAATTAATGCACCTATGCAAGGCAGTGCTGCTGATATCATAAAAATAGCGATGATTAGAGTTTATGATTATCTGCAAAGCCTTGAGGATAAGCAAGCTGCTTTTATGCTTTTACAAGTTCATGATGAGCTTATTTTTGAAATTAAAGATGAGTATTTAGATGAGATTTGTAAAAATATAGTTGATATTATGGAACACGTTCTTGAGCTTAAAGTTCCTTTAAAGGTCAGTGTTTCTCGTTCTAAGTATTGGCAGTAAACTGCCAATACCACTATCTTTGTCTTGGATATGGCTTAGGTTCATTATAACCTGCACCTTGAATTTGACCTGCTTTGATTAGACTATCAATAGTTTTTTCTAAAGCAATAGTACCGTTTAGATCGACTCTAGCATAGGAGAAAACGCTACTCCATGTTCCAAGACAAATTCTAGCATTAAGATCATTTACTTCTTTGCTATATTTTCCAAAAACATGTATATGACCATGAATAATATTGCTAACTTTAGTAGCTTTTACATATTTTTCAAGTGTAGCTTTTTGTACTCCGTAAATACTTACATCTTTTTTATATTTGTAAGATGCAATGCTTTTAGATCTAAGTTTTGCTCCAATTTTACGACGTATTGTAATAGGCAAAGCCAAAAACATTGATTGCACTAATTTATTGTGAGTAATACGTCTAAACCTTTGATATTTTTTGTCTGCAGAGCAAAGCAAATCTCCATGTAATAAAAGTACAGGACCTGAAGTAGACTGAATAATATGTACATCTTTAAGCAGTTCCATACCAAAAAAATGAGCATCTGCACTACTTAACAAGAAGTCGCGGTTACCACGCATAAAAAAGGTTTTTACACCTCTTTTTCTTGCCTTATGTACTATATCTCTAACAGCAAGCTGAGCCATATCTTCATAGTCTCTGCCTATATAATAATCAAATAAGTCTCCTAATATAATTAAGATATCATTTGAACTTAGGCTGGCTACAAAGCATCTAAAAGCCTCAATTAAGTCAATTTTAGCTTTAGATAGATGTAGATCAGAGATTATATATCTTGCCATATCAAATTATAATTAAGTTCTATTCTTCGATTACACAAGACTCAATTACTACATTTTCACAAGGTACATCTTGATGGAAGCCACGAGTTTGTGTTCTTACACCTTCAATTTTATGTACTACATCCATACCTTCAACTACTTTGCCAAAGACACAGTAACCATAACCTTGTATATCTTTTGATCTAAAGTTTAAAAAGTCATTATTAACAGTATTGATAAAGAATTGACAAGTTGCAGAATGAGGATCATTTGTTCTTGCCATAGCAATAGCACCCTCTTCATTCTTTAGACCATTAAAAGCTTCATTTTCAATAGGATCATTAGTTTCTTTTTGTTCAAAATCAACAGTAAAACCACCACCTTGTATCATAAAGCCCTTAATAACACGATGGAAAATAGTGCCATCATAGAAGCCTGCTTTAACGTAATCTTCAAAGTTTTTAGCAGTAATAGGAGCTGCTTTATGATCTAATTGTATTTTAATTTGACCTAGATTTGTGTTTAAAACTATCATAATAAGTACCTATGGTTTAAAATATAAGAAATTAATTCACACTATATTATAAACTAAGTTGAGAATTCATATGCTTGAAATTTACAATACTAAAAAACGTAAAAAAGAAATCTTTACACCACTGCAGGAAAATAATGTATTGATGTATGTTTGTGGTGTTACTGTATATGACTATTGTCACATAGGTCATGCAAGGACCTTTGTAAATTTCGATATGATAGTCAGATATTTAAGATTTATTGGTTTTAATGTTAAATACGTTAGAAACATCACAGATATTGATGACAAGATTATAAAAAGAGCAAATGAGCAAAATATTAGTGCACAGCAATTGGCTCAAACTTATATTGAGAAGATGCATGAGGATTTTGCCAAATTAAATATTTTAGCTCCTGATATAGAGCCTCGTGCTACTGAAAATATAGATAGTATTATTATGATTATAAGTAAGCTGATTGAAAAAAATCATGCTTATGTTGCTCCTAATGGTGATGTTATGTTTGCTATTGATAGCTTCAAAAATTATGGCAAGCTCTCATTACAAAATTTAGAGCAATTAAATGCTGGTGCTAGAATAGAGGTTGATAAACATAAACGTAATCCATTAGATTTTGTATTATGGAAGATGTCAAAAGCTAATGAACCTGCTTTTGCGTCACCATGGGGGGATGGACGTCCTGGCTGGCATATTGAGTGTTCAGCCATGAATTATAAGTACTTAGGTACTTGTTTTGATATTCATGGTGGTGGCAGTGATTTAATTTTCCCTCATCATGAAAATGAAATAGCACAAAGTTGTTGTGCCTTTGATACTAATTATGTTAATTATTGGATGCACTCTGGCATGGTTATGATTGATAACGAAAAGATGTCAAAGTCATTAAATAATTTCTTTACTATTCGTGATGTGTTAGAGCATTATGATGCAGAGGTTATACGCTATTTCCTTTTATCAGCTCAATATAGAAGTCCTCTTAATTATACACAAGATAATTTAGATAAAGCTAAGCAAGCTTTAGCTAGATTATATACAAGTTTACGTGATGTAGATTTTGATGAAAATGTAGAGCTTGATGATACTGGTTTAGAGTATGAGCAGCGTTTTATTGAAATCATGAATGATGATTTTAATACTCCTGGTGCTATGGCTGTATTATTTGATTTAGCTAAGGCTATTAATAAAGAAACAGGACATAAAGCACTTAAACTTGCATTACGCTTAAAGCGTTTAGCTTCTGTTTTAGGTATTTTATATCAAGATCCAAAGAGCTATTTACAACAAGGCAGCAGTAATGTAGATGAAGCTTTAATTTTAGAGCTCATTGCTAAACGTAATACTGCACGTGCTAATAAGGATTATGCAAGTGCAGATAAAGCTCGTGATGAGCTTAAAGCTATGGGTGTAGAACTTGAAGATGGTCCTAATGGTACCTTATGGCGTTTAGTCTAAGGATAGGCTGCAAATGTATCTTTATAGTATAGAGTTATTTAATTTTAGAGGTATTAGGCACTTATATCTAGATTTTGAACAAGATACCACTGCTTTAATTGGTGAAAATGCTTGGGGTAAATCTTCATTATTAAGGGCTTTATGGTTAGTGTTAGGACAAGGTAATAGCCCTTGTCAATTTAGCATTAATGATTTATATGTACCTTTAGACTTAGAGAATGGAGCTATAAACTCTGTTGGCTATAAAGATACTAATCAATTTTTAGAGCAATATAAAAATAGTCATGATATTGAAAATCAAAACTCACAGCATCTGCATAAAATTTATGAATTTTTAGCAAAAGATGTTTTTGAAAGTGAGCTTGATACTATTTTAATTAAATTATGCTTTAAAGAAGCTAATTATGGACTAGTTGCAAAATCTTCAAGATTGCAGCGTCTTGAACCTTTATGGAATTTAGGCGAAGATGGTCTGCATTATATAAACTATCAAATTAAAGGTTATGCTAAAAATAAAATTTTTTGTACAGAACATAACTTTACTAATACTAAAGGAGAAGTAATAGAGTGTGATGTTGTAAAGTATGTTAGTTTACTAATTAGCATGAATCCTGTGATTAGAATACGCGATAGTCGTATGTATCAAAATGTAGATTATAATGCAAATGATAATGATCTTGTAGATAGTGTTAAACGACTAGGCAATATTGTTGAAGATAATGATATTAGTGCAAGTGATGTACAAGATGGACTTAATTCATTAAATTTAATAGTTAATAAATATTTAGGTTATTATTCACAGCATGGAGTTATTAGAAAAAGTTATAAAAGACCACGCACAGTCAAAGATATCGTTAATCAACCTCTGTCTGTACAATCATTATCTTCTTTGAAAAGAAGTTTACAAACTAAAGGTATAACAAGGGCTAAAATTATTTTATCCATTTTAGCAGGTGCTTTAATAGCTTCTCAAGGTGGTAAAGTTATTGATAAGAGAGCAAGACCAATTGTAATTTTAGAGGATATTGAGGGTCGCTTACATCCATCTTTATTAAGTTCATTTTTAGCTGTACTTGATTTATTGCCTGCTCAAAAGTTTATTACTACTAATTCAGGAGAACTATTATCCTCAGTTGCTTTAGCTTCAATTAGACGTATGTGTAGACGTCTATATGATACAAGATGTTATAAGGTAGATGAGAATTTATTAAATTATGATGACTTAAGACGTATAACTTTTCATATACGTGTTAATCGCCCTATGAGTTTGTTTGCAAGAACTTGGATTTTAGTTGAGGGTGAGACTGAAGTTTGGATTTTAACAGAATTAGCTCGCATTATGGGTATTGGTTTGTATAGTGAGGGAGCTCGTATTGTAGAGTTTGCCCAATGCGGCTTACCTCCTCTTTTAAAACTCTCACGCTCTTTAGGTATTTCAATATTTGTACTGACAGATGGTGATGAAGCTGGTATTAAGTATGCTAACAGTGTTAGAGAATTTGTAGGTTCTGATCATGCTACAAAACACTTATTACAATTACCTCATCTAGATATAGAGCATTTTTTCTTTTTTAATGGATATAAACATATTTTTTATCGAGAGGCTGGTATTAAGCCTAATGTTAATCTTAAAAATATCACTGCAGACAAGATTATTAATGCTGCTATTAAAAGAAAGACTAAGCCTGGTCTTGCCCTCTCCATTGTAGAAGAGGTACAAAAACGAGGTATAAATGGTATACCTAAAATTATGCAAAAAATGTATTTTAAAATTAGAAGATTATCTCAAAATCAATTTAGCTTAGATTAAGTAATTCTAAAGCTAAGGTTTTAGCACCTTGATAATCTATCTTACCTGAACCAAGTACTGGTATGTTGTTACATGCTACAATTTTACTAATTTTAGCTACACTAACTGTATTATTTTGCTGCAAGTGAGATTCTATTGTTTCACAGCATTGCTTATTTCCTTCAACTAATAATATGACTTGCTGACCTTTTTTACTATCATCAATAGCTAAAGCACAATATCTTATATTTTCAAGCAATGGCTCATCTTTTAAAATTGAGCTAATATGCTCTTCAATAGCTCCAAGACTAACCATTTCACCACCAATTTTGGCAAAACGTGAATATCTATCTACAATATGTAAAAAACCATCTTCATCAAGATGTCCTTTGTCATAGCTCTTGTACCATCTAATACCATCTATATTTACAATGACATCTTTTGTTTTTTGTTCATTATTTAGATAGCCTAGCATTACTTGATGTCCACCAATTAAAATTAAACCATCTTCATTAGGCAAAAGTTCAGCCATAGTATCTGGATCTACTATTTTTATTGCGCTGCCAGGCAATGGCATGCCAACACTATTATCTTTGCTTGCTTTATGTACCTCAAAACTATCAATATCTAAACTGCTTGGTAAGTTAACACAAGCTACAGGAGTAGTTTCAGTAGCTCCATAACCTTCATAAATTTCTTTTTTAAACTTTAATACAAAAGCTTCTTTTACATCTGTTCGTAATTTTTCAGCACCTGCTACAACTAGACGCAAACTATCAAACATGACTTTGTCTAATTTTTTATGTCTTGCATAAATACCTAAGAAGGTAGAGGTAGCACACATGATAGTAACTCTATGTCTAGCTATAACCTTAGCAATACCAACAGCATCACTAGGATCTGCATGTGTTACTGATAATATTCCCTCAAGTAAAGGCATAAAGGTAGTAACAGTTAAACCAAAAGCATGGAATGGAGGGAGAGATGAAAGTATTTTTTCATCATCATAAGCTTGAATGACATCTGATATTTGTGAAATATTACTAAGAATATTCAAATGTGACAGCATAATACCCTTAGGTTTTCCCTCAGAGCCTGAGCTAAATAATATAGCAGCAACCTGATTGTTATTGCATGATTTTGAATGTATTAGTTTTAATAGAAATTCAGGTACTAATAATACTTCAAGTCTAGTTAGAAGATAGGTTAATTTTTTTAATTTAATTTCTTTAATCATATCTTCAACATAGATAAGTTTAATATCCTCTTTAAACTCAAGTTGTATGCCTTTACGCTGTAATTTTTGTAAAAATTTTGATGAGGTATAAATATATTTAATATTAGCCTGTGCTATAGCTTCATTAATAGCTAATGTACTTGCAGTAAAATTTAAATTAACAACAGTTTTATCTGCAAGTAAAGTTGCCATATTAACTAAAGCTGCAGCACTTGAAGCAGGTAGCATAATTCCTATGTTTTGCTGTTTTTGAGTAGTTTTTAGAATTTGCTTTTTAAGCATTAAGCTTAGAGTTAACATCTTTAGATATGATAAAGATCCTGTCATGCTATCAACTATAGCTATATTTGATCTATATTTTTTACAGCTATTAATAAAAGCTCTTGAAATTGTAGTTAAATTTTGACAATGAGCTTTCCAAGCTATAAAAGATAACTCAAATACTTTAGACTTAACTAAAGCTGCATTACTATGAATATCAAGAGGTTGAGCAAAAGCTATAGTTATGTGTCTTTTAGCAAAACTTTTACGTCTTTGTTTAAAAGCTTTATGCCCACGTGAAAATGCACTGCCCCATAAGCCTCTTAAATAAAATGGCAGAATAACTGCATCATTAGTATTTAAATTTTTGGTAGCATACTCATATCCTTTTTTAAAGGTATTTAAGTGCCCATGTCGAGATATGCACCCTTCTGGAAAGAGACAGACTACCTCACCTTCTTTTAATTTTTGCTCAATATCTAAAAAGGCTTTTTTTGTTGAGCGAGGGCTTATAGGTATTACACCAAAATATCTTAAAAAGATTTTTAGATACCATTTGTTATAAATATTACTATCCATCACAAAGTAAACTTTGCGTGGTATGGCAAGCTGTACCATAGCCCAATCAATAAATGAGATATGATTGCCTAATAGTAATACTCCTCCTTGTTGAGGTATATTGTCAAAGCCTTCAACATTAATACGATAGCGTTGAAAAAAGCCAAGTGTTACAAGTATTCTTGTTAAAGAAAAAGGTAATAGCTTAATAACATAAAAAGCACCAAAACTTGCACATATCATACAAAAATAAAATAAATATCTAACATCAATAGCATAGAAAGATGCTACAGTTGCTATTATCAAAAAGCTAAGCATTCCTATGTTTTGTATGAAATTATTGCAAGCTAAAATTTTGCCTAGTTCTTCTTCTTTTGCATGATATTGTATAAGTGCATTTAAAGGTATAGAGAATAAAGAACCACCTAAACCAAAGAAAAAGAAGACTAAGGCGTATGGGCTAAGACTATCAAAACTTAAAATAAGATAATCCATTAGACAAATTAAACAAGCACCTAATGGAATCAAACCTGTTTCTATATATCTTTTTGAAAATATAGCAGCTATGTAAGAACCTATTATTATGCCAATAGCAGAGCTTGCTATTACTATTTGCACTTTGAAAGTATTTAGCTCATTAAATTGTTCTTTTACATAGGTAGGAAATGTAGCTAACATTAATTGTGAGATTGACCAAAACAAAGTAATACCAATTATAGATAGCCAAATAATTTTATGTTTTTTTACTAAGCTAAGATTAGATATTAGGCTATGACCTTTAATGTAAGCTTTAGTATCAAAGTTAATATTACGTGTAGGAGTTTTTGTAGGTAATCTATAACTTAAGATAAGTTCAAGTATAGAACAAGCAATTAATATAAAGCCAAGGGGTGCTATACTTTGCAGTATAGATGAAGTTGTTAAATTTTCACTATGACTGAGTTTTTGCTCAAATAGTAATTCAAAAAGTAAAGAAAAAACAGTCATACCGCTTAAAATAGCAACAATAGCACAAGCTTGCATAGCTCCATTGCCTAAAGCTAGTAAGTCTTTTCCTAATAGATCTCTAATATATCCATATTTAGCAGGGGAGTAGAGAGCTGATTGTATGGCCATTAAAAATGTAGCAATAAAAGCTAAATAAAAATAACCTTGATAATAAGCATAGGTAATAACAATGGTTAAAATTACAGCAAGCAGAGCACAATAGCGCATAATAATATTTTTAGGATATTTATCCGCAATGAAGCCAGAGGGAGTAAATAGCATAATAAATGGAAGTAAAATTAAAGCATTTGTAATTGCACTTAGTATTGTTAGAGTTGAGCCATCATATATTTTATAGATGGTATTTTGAATGATGATTTTATGACCTAAATCAGTAAAAGCGTTAATAAATGCAACTAAGATAAAAGGAGTAAAGGCTTTTAATTTAAAAATACTATCCATTTAATAATCTCATTACAATATTATTTTCTAAGAGCTATTATTCATTATTACAATGTACAGGCTCTGGGGTTGAATATTTTATTTAACTGACTAAAATTTTTGCAGATATGGTTAACACTATCATTAAGAGCTATTTTAAGCAATAATATTGTTATTATGGGTTGGTATTTCTTTATTTAAAATGAATTGATATATTCTTTTGCTAAAGAAAAATAAGATATTAGTTATAGATTTAAAATTTTTGAAGGTGGTCTTGCCACCTTCAAAAATATTATTCAATATTTTGTACTTGCTCACGCATCTGTTCTATTAATACTTTAATTTCAACAGCAATTTGTGTAATGTTAATATCAGAAGTTTTTGAAGCTATAGTATTGCTTTCACGATTAAACTCCTGCATTAAAAAATCAAGTTTTTTACCTACAAGACCACCTTCGGTTAATATTTGTCTTGCTGATTTAATATGTGAGCATAATCTATCATACTCTTCTGCAATATCTGCTTTTTGTGCAAGAAGTACAATTTCTTGTTCAAGTCTTTGTTCATCAAGATTAAGAGCTAATTTATCAATTTTTTCTTTAAGTTTAGTTCTTTCATTATTAGCAAGATTATCTAAGTTTTGTTTGATATAGCATAGATGTTTTTCAATAGCTGTAAGCTTATCTAACAGTTGCTCTTGTAAATTTGAACCTTCTGTTAATCTTTGAGCATCTAGTTGTGTAATTGCTTCAGTTACAGCAGTAAAAAGATCTTGCTTAAAAGCTTCATCAAAATTATTAGTGTTGCCTAATACATTTGGTAAAGTTAAGAGATCACTCACATTAACAGTGGAGTGATTTAGCTGCATTGTTAATTGATTAAGTTGTGTTATTAGAGGTTTTAAAACATCAAAATTGATATTAAGAGCATTATCATTATGAAAATAGATGCTCACTATACATTCAATTTTACCTCGATTAATTTGAGCTTTAATCAAATTACGTATTTGAGCTTCAAATTCTTTTAGCTCATCATTTAGTTTGATATTAACTTCAAGGTATCTTGAATTTACAGATTTAAGATCAAGATTAATATTATATTTTTCATAGGCTTTTCTTATGGAAGCAAAGCCTGTCATACTTTTTATTTTATTCATAAATTTATAGATCATCTATTAAAGCTGTAGATTTAGCATATGCAGTTGATCTGGCTTCAAAGAAGTCAGTTTTTACCATATTAGCATTAGAGTATTGACCTACCCATGACATTGAAGCTGGTTCAGTTTCATATTTTTTATCATAAGACGCAAAACCTAAACCAACCCAACGTAAATTACCTAAGTAATTGATATAGTCACTGATCATCTGCTTATTAAGACCTTCAACATTATCACCAATTACATAATGACCCCAAGCTATTTCTTGGCGTACACCTTCTAAAAGCATCTCTTTTAAAGTATTGATCATATCTTCATCAAAAAGATCAGGTCTTTCTTTTTGTAATTCTTTAATAATATTTCTAAATAACCATAGATGAGTGTTTTCATCACGATTAATATAACGAATTTCTTGAGCACTGCCTGGCATTTTGCCTATACGGCTTAAGTTATAAAAGAATACAAAGCCAGAATAAAAGTAGATGCCTTCAAGAATATAATTAGCCATTAGGACTTTAATAAAGGTTCTTTCATCTTGATTTTCTTGAAATTCATTATATAAATTACCAATAAAGGTATTACGCCTCAACAAATGCTCATCATTTTTCCACTGATATAAAATATTATTGCGTTCTTGTGGAGAGCAAATAGTATCAAGCATATAGCTATAACTTTGAGAATGGATACACTCTTGGAAAGTTTGTATTGATAAACACAAATTTACTTCACTTACTGTTATGTATTCTGCAATACGAGGTAGATTTGCTGTTTGAATAGAGTCTAGAAAAACTAAAAAGCTTAAAATTTTATCATAAGCTGATTTTTCAGCACTAGTTAAATTTGGATAATCCTTAACATCATTAGATAAATTAATTTCTTCAGGAATCCAAAAGTTATTCATGGCCTGTCTATACCAATCAGATGCCCAATTATATTTCATATTATTAAAATCATTTAAATTGGTGGTATTACCGCCAATCATGGACCATTTTTGTATATTGGTATCTCCATAAGGATTAAATAATTTTTTCTTTGTTAACTCTGCCATGTGTCTGTCCTTTTGCGTTAAAAATCGATGGTACAATGAGTAATATAGTTTAGCATGAAGTTATTAAAATAACGCATAGCCTTAGTAATAAAAAAGGGCATTTAGCATGCCCTAATTTAACTTTAAGCTATTTACTTAATTAAGCTGAGCAAGATTCACACTCTTGTACTTCAAGTGACTTACTTCTAATGTAGTAGATAGTTTTAACACCTGATTGATAAGCTAATAAATATAAATTTAATACCTGACGCATGGTATATTCATTAGTGATATATAGATTCATACTTTGTGCTTGATCTATATGTCTTTGTCTAATACCACAAGCTTTAACAGACCATGTTTGATCAATAGTATGAGCATTTTTATATAGCCACCAAGTATTAGCATCTAGATCAGGAGCTACACGTGGCAATAGTCCACTTTTTTTCTCTTCTAAAAAGTATTTATTCATTACAGGATCAACACCTGCAGTAGTACCAGATAAAATACTTGTAGAACTTGTTGGTGCAATAGCTAACAAGTAAGCATTACGCATACCTTGTTTTTGCACTAAGTGTGCTAAATTAGTCCACTGTGTTGAAGTATAACCACGTCTTTTGAAGTATTCTCCAGTTTGCCACTCAGAACCTTCAAATAACTCATAAGAGCCTTTTTGTGCTGCAATTTCACTGCTTGCTCTAATAGCAGCCATATTGATACGTTCAAAAACCTTATCTACAAAACGTAAATGCTCTTCACTTTCCCACTTAATATTGTATTTTGCTAACATATGATGATAGCCGCTGATACCAAGACCAATAGAACGATATTTTTGATTGGTAAGTTTTGCATATGGTGTAGGATAGTAGTTAAGATCTATAACGTTATCAAGAGCACGTACTGCTGTTTCAACGACTTGATCAACATAGGCATGATCTTCAATTGGTAGACGTCCTAAAACTAATGAAGCTAAATTGCAGACAACAAAGTCACCAGGTATAGTTGTAGTAACTACCTGTACTTGACCATCAACAGTTTCTATAGTCTTTGCTACTGATTTAATAGCAGACATGTTTTGTGCAATCTCTGTACATAGATTTGAAGAATAAATTATGCCAGCATGTTTATTTGGATTAGCTTCATTAACCAAATCACGGTTAAAGATAAAAGGAGTACCTGTTTCTACAGCTGATTTTAAAATTAATCTAACAAGATCTTTAATAGCAATTTGTCTTTTGCTGATTCGTGAATCATGCACACAATCTAGGTATCTTGTTTCCCAATCATTACCATAGTAATCTTCAAGCTGATAGCCTTTTATCTTATTGATTTCATAAGGACACATTAAATACCAAGTACCATCAATATTATCCCTTACTTGTTCCCAGAAATAACTTGGAACACATACAGCAGGGAAAACATCATGGGCTTTCATTCTGTCATCACCATTATTGGTTCTAAGCTGTAAAAATTCTGGCAGATCACGATGCCACATATCAAGGTATACAGCTACAGCACCTTGGCGAACTCCTAATTGATCAACAGCTACAGCAGTATCATTAACAATACGTATCCATCTTACAACACCACCTGCGGCACCTTCAAAACCACGTATGGTACTGCCCATAGCACGTACTTTTCCAAAGTACAGTCCCATACCGCCACCAAACTTGCTTACTTGGGCAAAATTATCTAAAGAGCGATAAATACCTGTTAAGCTATCTGGTACTGTATCAATAAAGCAGCTTGATAACTGATGATAAGGCTTTCTTGCATTAGCTAAGGTTGGAGTAGCCATAGTTACTTCCATCTTAGAGAGCATATTATAAAAACGCTCTACCCAAGATAGACGATTAGTTTTTTCTTTTAATGCTAAATGTAATGCAATACCTAAAAACATTTCTTGAGGCGTTTCAAGAGGTACATGTTGATGATTGCAAATTACATAACGTTTGATTAATAGATCTAAACCTGCATAGGTAAAAAGATTATCTCTGCTCTTATCTATAAAAGAAGCAGCTTTGTTAATTTCTTCTGTTGAATAACCTTTTATAATAAAGTCACCATACAGACCTGCTTCTGTTAAAAATACTAATTTGTCATAAAAAGTATTAAGATTAAGCTTTTTTTCTTGAGCTTGTAAATTTAAATGGAATTTGTGTGACAATATTCTAGCAGCAATAAATTCAAATTTAGGTGCTGTTTGAGTAGTAAGCTCAACAGCAGCTTTAACTAAAGCATTTAAATTATCATTAACACTAGAGTTTGGAGTTGAAATACTAATAAATTTAGAACTTAATACATTTAAAGAGTACTCAGGCTCGGTAAAATCACGTTGTATACTTTCAAGACAACCATCTAAAGTTAAATCACCTGTAGCAGTAATTAAGGCTATACGGCAAGTTCTAAGTTCTGAGCGTTTTTGTCTATATAAAATAAAACTCTTAGCCACACTAAAAAAGCCAGCACGCATTAAGGCTTCTTCAACTTGATCTTGAATGCCTTCAACGGTATTGATTTTTATAGTTGCAAGTTTATTTTCAACTTCTTTAACAAGTTTATCTAATTGTTCTTTAGTAATAGCTTTATCAACACTGATAAAAGCTTTTTCAATTGCAGTGGCAATTTTTTGTGGATCAAAGTTTTCTCTTTGACCACTACGCTTAATAATTTGCATGGCTTATCTACTTCTATCTTATTTTTAAATTACTACCTTGTTCTTTTGAGGTAGTGATTATAACAATTGATTTTAGCTTTATAAACTACTTATCTTTTGCCTATTTTAAGGGTTTTACAAATTAACTATCTGAAAAAAATATAAATTATTCAGTTAAAATTTTTTTTCATACTTTTTCATATTTCATCTATTCAATGGATTTTATATCTTGTATATGATAAAAATTAGCATTTAGTTAAATTATAAAAAACATAATACATCTATGCTTAACTTAGTTTGTGTCTATCAATCATCTATAAGTCTAGTTATAATAATGGATAATTTATGGCCATAGGAGCATAACATGCTAGATTATCAAAAAGAATTTATTGAACTTGCAATTACTAAAGGTATTTTAAAATTTGGCAGCTTTACTTTAAAGTCTGGACGTATTAGTCCTTATTTTTTTAACGCAGGCTTGTTTAATAATGGTGAAGATTTAATGCGTCTTGGTAAATGCTATGCTGATGCTATTGTAGAACATGATATTAAATTTGATGTGTTATTTGGACCTGCTTATAAAGGTATACCTTTAGCTTGTGCTACAGCTATGGCTTTAGCTGTATATCATAAGAAAAATGTACCTTGGTGTTTTAACCGCAAAGAAGCAAAAGATCATGGTGAAGGTGGTAATTTAGTTGGATCTAAATTAGAAAATGATGTGCTTTTAATTGATGATGTGATTACAGCAGGTACTGCTATTAAAGAGTCAGATAAAATTATCAAAGATAATAAAGCTAATTTTAAAGCAGCATTAATTGCTTTAAATAGAATGGAAAAGGGTCTTGGCGATAAAAGTGCTATTAGTGAAGTTAAAGAAAATTTAAATATTGAAGTTTACTCAATTATTAGTTTTGATGATCTACTAAGCTACATTCAAAAAGATAGTGCTTTAAAAGAATATGAACATAAAATGCAAGAGTATCGTAAGTTATATGGTGCTAACTAGTAATTAAGATATATCAATAGAATAGACTCAAAATAGTCTATTCTATTAGTCGTATCATTTTATATGAGCTGTATTTTGTTGTGAGTAAACACAACCACAATATTGCTGATTATAGAAGTTAAATTCTTTAACCAATTCATAACGTCTTGTAACTAAACCACCTTTGCGCCAATCTTCTGCCCAATATAAAGCTTCATTATTAACACTTTGTTGAGCTTTAAATCCTGCTGCATTAACTTGATCTTTATTTTTCCAACGTGATGTAGCTAAAGTGCTAGTAAAGTGTGAAATACCACGTTGTTTAGCAAATAATGCTGTAGCAGTTAATCGATGAGTAAAACATACACTGCAACGAGCACCTCGCTCAGGCTCATGTTCAAGACCTTTAGTTAGTTCAAACCAAGTTCTAGTATCATAATCACCAACAACTACTTCAAAACCTAACTTAGTAGATAGTTTAATAAGTTCATCACGCCTTATTTCATATTCTTTTTGAGGATGGATATTTGGATTATAAAAGAAAATTACAGGATTTAAATTATGAGCTTTAAAACACTCAAACATAGCTCCAGCACAAGGAGCACAGCAGCAATGTATTACAACACCATTACAATTATCTGGCAAAGTTAATTGTTTTTTAGGAGTATTACCAAAGTTTAAAGGTAAGATACAATTATCCATAGTTATATATTATCCTAAGGTTAAATCGCTGCCAATGATAATAAATTTAAAAAAGATAATGTCAATTATTGTTGCAATAATTTATTTAATATCTTGTATTATATTAGCATTAGTTAGATAAGTTATCAGGAAGATGTTATGTTAGAGAGTAATTTTATAACAGATAGTCCTTTAAAAGAATTAAGGGTACGTCCTCATTATAAAGCTTTTTTTGATAAAGGGCGTCGCTTAGAAAAAGTAATTAAATATATTTTAGATAATAATAAAAAACGCTATGAACATGAGCCTACATATCAATTAATTCAAAAAAAATATCCTCATATACCAACTGCTTTAGAGGTAGAACAATTATTATCTGATTTAAAAACAAATAAAGAACATAGCAGTGATAATATCTATCAATATTGGCATCAAGGCAATAGTCCACAAAAATCTTTGTCTAAAAGCAATGTAGCTTGGCATCCTGTGCATAAGCTTAGTGCCCTATCACTTGAAAAATATGAAGGTGATAAACACATTATTTTAGATTATGACAGCATACATGACTATATAAATATACCAAAGTGGGTAGTAGAAAAAACAGTTAAGATGAACAGAATACCGATGTTAGTAGATTTTATTAGAACTATGCTTTTATTTGTTAATGGTGGTATTTGGTGTGATTTAACTATGGTTTTATTTAATAAGATCCCATCATATGTATATGATCATGATTTATTTTATATAGTAAGAGGAAAACAACCTGCTGACTATAAGGAATTTTTATACTTTGATAGAGGCACTTTTAGATGGGAAGAAGATTATAAAGTTAGATCAATGAATGGTTTTATTCGAGCTACCAAAGAAAATATTTTACTAGGTACTATTTTATTTAAGTTTTTAGAAGTAGTAGAGGGCGAAAAAGATAAAGCTTGTGATCTTGAGTATTATGTATATTTTGTGATTTTTGATTATTTAGTCCGTAATGATGAGCGTTTTGCTAAGCTTTACGAGCAATTATCTCAATATCCTTCTGATATCTTAACTCATTATTTAGTTGTTTATTGCTCTAAAGCATATAAAGATGAATTATATGCTAAGGTAAAAAATGAAATACCTCTGCAGAGAATAAAATTAAGTACCAGATTCTTTGAGGGTACTCTAGCTTATGAGTGTTTAAAAAAAGAAGGCTATTAATCCATATTTTTTAGTAAAAAATTTAAAAAAATACTTGCCAAGTTATTTTATTTTGTATAAAATAGCGTGGATTTTGTGACTTAGTTAAATGTTTTTGTCACAACCAGCCCTCCATTCATGAAATGTGGCTGAGGTACTCTCCCTAATTTTGGGAGAATTGTTTGGAAACACTTCCTCTTATTGAACTACTGAATTTAAGGTAGATAGATGAGAAGGCAGGTGTTTGCATGTTCTTTTTTTCAACCGGAGTCTGTAATGCAGAACCAAAACCAAAGAATCAGGATCCGCCTCAAGGCATACGATCACAGATTAATCGATCATTCGACTGCTGAAATCGTTGAGACTGCAAAGCGCACAGGCGCTCAAGTTCGTGGTCCTATCCCGCTCCCAACACGTAAGGAGCGTTACACTATCCTTATTTCACCACACGTAAACAAAGATGCTCGTGATCAATATGAAATTCGTACTCACAAGCGTTTAGTAGATATTGTGGAGCCAACTGAGAAGACTGTAGATGCTTTAATGCGTTTAGATCTAGCAGCTGGTGTTGATGTTCAGATTAGTCTTCGCTAATAAGAGGGGATGTTACAATGTCAATCGGTTTAATCGGCCGCAAGCTTGGAATGACCCGTATTTTCAACGAGGACGGTAAATCTGTTCCTGTAACTGTCATTCAGGTTGAGGCCAATCGCGTCACCCAAATCAAGAATATGGATACTGATGGCTATTGTGCTATTCAAGTAACTACAGGTGAGCGCAAGGCAAGCCGCATGACCAAGGCTGAAATTGGTCACTTTGCAAAGACTGGCGTAGCAGCTGGTCGTGGTCTATGGGAGTTCCGTTTAGAGCCTAGCGAACTTGAAGCATATCAAGTAGGTAGTGAGATCAAAGTAGACGTTTTACAAGACGTTAAGAAAGTTGATGTTACTGGCCAATCAAAAGGTAAAGGTACAGCTGGTACTGTAAAGCGTTATAACTTCCGTACACAAGACTTTACCCACGGTAACTCACGTTCACACCGTGTACCTGGTTCAACTGGTCAAAACCAAACTCCAGGCCGTGTATTTAAAGGCAAGAAGATGGTTGGTCGTATGGGTAACGAGAAAGTTACTGTTATGTGCTTAGACCTAGTTCGTATTGATACAGAGCGTAACTTACTACTCGTTAAGGGTGCCGTACCAGGTGCAAATAACGGGGATCTAATCGTAAGACCAAGTGTTAAAGCTTAACCGAAGGTAAAGGATCATGGAATTAAAGATGATTGGCGCAGATAAGCCACTAGAGGTATCAGAGAATACCTTTGGTCGCGAGTTCAATGAGGCGCTGGTACATCAGGTTGTAGTTGCATACCTAAGTACCGCACGTGCTGGAACTAAAGCGCAGAAGACTCGTTCAGAGGTCTCAGGTGGTGGTAAGAAGCCATTCCGTCAAAAGGGTACAGGCCGTGCTCGTGCTGGCTCAAGTCGTTCACCTTTATGGCGTGCTGGTGGTACTATCTTTGCTGCTAAGCCTCAAGATTGGACACAAAAAGTTAACCGTAAAATGTATCGCAATGCAATGCGTAGCATTTTATCAGAGTTAATTCGTCAAGACCGTTTAGTTGTTGTTGATAATTTTGCAATTGCAGATCACAAGACTAAGAGTCTTGTAGCTAAGTTAAAAGAGTTAGATTTAAAGAAGGTTCTAATTGTAACTGAAGAGTTCAATGAGAATTTATTCTTAGCTGCCCGTAACCTATATAAGGTTGAAGTTTGTCAACCAGGTACAGCTCAATTTAACCCAGTAAATTTAGTAGGCTTTGATAAGGTATTAATGACCTCTCAAGCTGTTAAGAAGGTAGAGGAGATGTTTAAATGATAGCTAATGCACGTTTAATGAATATTCTCCGCGCTCCAATAGTTTCAGAAAAGAGCAACCTTTTAGTAGAAAAGAATAATACAGCAGTATTCAAGGTTTTACCTGATGCTACTAAGGATGAAATTAAAGCAGCTGTTGAAAAATTATTCAATGTTAAAGTAGTTGCTGTTCGTACCTTAAATATGCATGGTAAGGTTCGTCGTACTGCTCATGGCATGGGCAAGCGTTCAGATTGGAAGAAAGCATATGTAACCTTAGCTGAAGGTGAAACTTTCAATCTTACTGCTACAGCAGAGGAGACTAAGTAATGGCTATCATTAAGACTAAGCCAACCTCCGCAGGTCGTCGTCACGTTGTTAAGGTGAAGAATCCTGATCTATGGAAGGGCGGTCCTTTTGCAGGTTTAGTAGTTGAGAAGCGTAAGACTGGTGGTCGTGATAACTATGGCCATATCTCAACTCGTCACATTGGTGGTGGCCACAAGCAACGTTATCGTTTAATTGACTTTAAGCGTCAAAAGGATGGTATCGAAGGTCGTGTTGAGCGTTTAGAGTATGATCCAAACCGTTCAGCTCACATTGCTTTAGTAGTTTACACTGATGGTGAGCGTCGTTATATCTTAGCTCCAAAGGGCTTAAAGGTTGGCGATAAGATTATGTCAGGTGACAGTGCTCCAATTAGGGTTGGTAACTGCTTACCAATGCGTAATATTCCAGTTGGTTCTAATGTTCACAATGTTGAGTTAGTTCCTGGTGCTGGTGCTCAGTTTGCAAGATCAGCTGGCTGCTTCTGCCAAATCCTAGCACGTGAAGGTGATTATGTAACTTTACGTATGCGTTCAGGTGAAATGCGCAGAGTATTAGCAAATGGTCGTGCTACAATTGGTGAAGTTGGCAATCAAGAGCATATGCTTCGTCAATTAGGTAAAGCTGGTGCAAACCGCTGGCGCGGTGTTCGTCCTACAGTTCGTGGTATGGCAATGAACCCTATTGATCACCCTCACGGTGGTGGTGAAGGTCGTAACAAGGGTATTCAACCACGTACTCCATGGGGTACACCATGTAAGGGTTACAAGACCCGTAAGAACAAGCGTACTGAGAAGTACATCGTTCACCACCGTTAATAGTTAAGTTGAGGATATAACATGCCACGTTCTCTGAAGAAAGGTCCGTTTATTGACGAGCACCTACTGAAGAAAGTTGAGCAAGCTCTCCAAGATGGCGATAAGAAGCCTATTAAGACTTGGTCACGTCGCTCAATGATCGTGCCTACTATGATCGGTATGACAATAGCCGTTCACAACGGTCGCCAGCATGTACCGGTGTACGTCTCTGACGAAATGGTAGGACATAAGTTGGGTGAATTTGCCCCAACCCGTACATTCCGCGGTCACGCCGCTACCGATAAGAAGGGTAAGTAGGAGTAAATAGATGGAAGTAAAAGCAGTTCACCGTTATGCACGCTCCTCTGCTCAAAAGGCTCGCCTAGTAGCAGATCAAGTTCGCGGTTTACCTGTAAATAAGGCCCTAGATTTACTTAAGTACAGCCCTCGTAAGGCAGCTAAGCTAATATTTAAGGTTTTATCATCAGCAGTCGCAAATGCTGAAAATAACGAGTCATTAGATATTGATAATCTATATGTCTCAAAGATTATGGTTGATGAAGGTCCTTCACTAAAGCGTATTCAGCCACGTGCTAAAGGTCGTGCTGATCGTATTGTAAAGCGTACCTCTCACATCACAGTTTATGTTGCTGAGCGTTAACAGGAGTTAAAGATGGGTCAGAAAGTTAATCCCATTGGAATAAGACTAGGTATTACTAAGCCTTATTCATCGGTCTGGTACGCATCAACCGCGAATTTTCCAGCCAATATTAAGAGTGATTTTGAAGTTCGTAAGTATTTAACTAAAGAACTAAAGAACGCTTCTGTATCAAAGATTGTTATTGATCGCCCTGCCAAGAGCATTCGTGTAACCATTCACACTGCTCGTCCTGGTATCGTTATCGGTAAGAAGGGTGAAGACGTTGAAAAGTTACGTCAAAAGATCTCTGCTATTGCTGGTGTTCCTGCACAGGTTAACATTAGCGAAGTTCGCAAGCCAGATCTAGATGCTAAACTAGTTGCAGATTCTATTGCTTCTCAATTAGAGCGTCGTGTAATGTTCCGTCGCGCAATGAAGAAAGCAATTCAAAATGCAATGCGTGTTGGTGCAAAGGGTATTAAGGTTGAAGTTTCAGGTCGTTTAGGTGGTGCTGAAATCGCTCGTTCAGAGTGGTTACGTGAGGGTCGTGTACCTCTACACACATTACGTGCTGATATTGATTATGCATTATCAGAAGCTATTACAACCTATGGTGTAATTGGTATCAAAGTATGGATCTTCAAGGGTGAAGTTTTAGGTGACTTACCTTTAACTCAAGAAGAGGGTGAAGATCGTAACAATGGTTCTGTAGCACCAGCAGGTCGTAAGCGTCGCCGTGATGAAAATGGTGCTAAGGCTGGTCGTCGTGGCCGTGGTGGCGATAAGAAGGCTGCTGCAAAGAAAGCCCCTGACGCTACCCCAGCAGAAGACAAAGCTGCTGAGTAATGCAGGAGGAATAAATGTTACAACCAAAGCGTACTAAATATCGTAAGACTCAAAAAGGCCGTAACGAAGGTTTAGCCTACACTGGTAATGAAGTTTCATTTGGTGAGTTTGGTCTAAAGGCTACTTCACGTGGTCAAATTACAGCTCGCGAAATTGAAGCTGCTCGTAGAGCATTTACTCGTGAAATGAAGCGTGTTGGTAAAGTTTGGATACGTGTATTCCCAGACAAGCCAATTACTCAAAAGGCACTTGGTGTTCGTATGGGTAAAGGTAAGGGTTCTGTTGAATATTGGGTATGCCCAATTCAACCAGGTAAGGTTCTTTTTGAATTAAGTGGTATTCCTGAGGCTACAGCACGTGAGGCATTCCGCTTAGCAGCTGCTAAGTTATCAGTAACCACAACATTTGTTCGCAAGGCGGTGATCTAATGAAGGCTAGCGAGTTACGTAATAAGTCAGTTGAAGAGCTTAAGACTGAACTTGAGGGTCTTCAACGTGAACAATTTAACTTACGTTTTCTTTTAAAGACAAATCAATTGTCACAAACAGATAATGTAAGAAAGGTTCGTCGCGATATTGCTCGTGTTAACACCGTTTTGTCACAAAAGCTACGTGACAATGCCGCAAAATAGAGAGGATAGTGCAAAATGTCAGATACTCAAAACAAAGTAGCACGTACCCTACGCGGTCGTGTTGTTAGCGATAAAATGCAAAAGGCCTGTGTTGTTGCTGTAGAGCGTCGCTTAAAGCACCCAATCTACGGCAAGATCCTAAAGCGTACTACTAAGTATCACGTACAAGACGTTGAGAATGCAGCAAAGACTGGTGACATCGTTGAAATTCGCGAGTGCCGTCCTGTTGCAAAGACAATTTCTTGGACATTAGTACAAGTAGTTGAAAAGGCTCAAAACGCATAATTAAATAAAATGATTTAAGGCCGCATCCACAAAAAAGGCTTGCGGTCTTTTGTTATATATGTTATCATTTCTCGCCGTCTGAATATTTCAGTAGGTTTTTTCATTAATTTACGGAGCATTTGAAATGATCCAGATGCAAAGCATGCTTGACGTTGCCGATAATTCGGGAGCTCGCAGTGTAATGTGTATTAAGGTCCTAGGTGGATCTCATCGTCGTTATGCTGGTGTTGGTGATATCATCAAGGTATCAGTAAAAGAAGCTATTCCACGCGGTAAAGTTAAGAAAGGCGATGTGGTAGACGCTGTTGTTGTTCGTACAAAGAAAGGTGTACGTAGACCAGATGGTTCTGTCATTCGTTTCGATAGCAACGCTGCAGTGTTATTAAACAATCAGCATGAGCCTATTGGCACTCGTATCTTCGGACCAGTTACTCGTGAACTACGTTCAGAGCAATTTATGAAGATTGTGTCTTTAGCTCCAGAAGTACTCTAATTTTAAGAGGGTATTAAAGTATGGCAGCAAAAATCCGCCGCAACGATGAAGTAATCGTTATTACAGGTAAAGACAAGGGTAGAACTGGTAAAGTTACTCGTGTAATGCCTAGTGAAAATAAGGTGCTTGTTGAAGGCATTAATGTCAAAAAGAAGCATCAAAAAGCAAATCCAAATCTTGGAATTGAAGGTGGTATTGTTACAGTTGAAGCCCCAATTGATGTATCAAATGTAGCAATTTATAACCCAGAAACCAAGAAGGCTGACCGCGTTGGTTTCCGTTTTGAAGATGGTAAGAAAGTTCGCTTCTTCAAATCAAACGGCGCAGTTGTTCCTACAAACTAATTAGCAGTTTTTTATCAGGAGAATACGATGGCGAAACTGCATGATCAATACAAGCAGGAAGTGATCAAAGCTTTAACCGAGAAGTTTGGTTACAAAACAGTCATGCAAGTCCCTCGGATTGTGAAGATCACCCTTAATATGGGTGTTGGTGAGGCTGTTGCAGATAAGAAAGTTTTAGAAAATGCTGCACGCGATATGGCTACCATTTCAGGTCAAAAGCCATTAATCACCAAAGTTCGCAAGTCTGTAGCGGGCTTCCATATTCGTGAGGGTTATCCAATCGGATGTAAAGTTACCCTTCGTGGTGAGCGTATGTGGGAATTCCTTGAGCGCTTGATTGTGATCTCAATTCCACGTATCCGTGATTTCCGTGGTTTATCACCAAAGTCTTTTGATGGTCGTGGTAATTATTCCATGGGTGTACGTGAACAGATCATTTTCCCAGAGATCGATTATGATAAGGTTGACACAATTCGTGGCCTTGACATTACGATCACTACTACAGCTAAGACCGATGAGGAAGGTCGTGCTTTATTAGAAGCCTTCAACTTCCCATTCCGTAGTCAAGCTCAAGCTAAGTAATGAGGATTACCTACAATGGCTAAGACTTCCATGAAGAACCGTGAGCTCAAGAGACAACGTCTTGCAGATAAGTACTTTGCAAAGCGTCAAGAGCTTAAGAAAATTATTTCAAGCACAACAGCATCAGATGAAGATCGTATGGCTGCTGTTATGACTTTATCCTCATTACCACGTGACTCAAGTCCATGCCGTCAACGTAATCGTTGCGCAGAGACAGGTCGTCCACATGGTTATCTACGCAAATTTGGTTTATGCCGTATTAAAGTACGTGAGCATATGATGCGTGGTGAAATTCCAGGTCTACGCAAGGCCAGCTGGTAAGAGGAGAGTTATTAATGAGCATGCAAGATCCTATCGCGGATTTGCTGACCCGCATTCGCAATGGCCAAGCATCCGGAAAGGTTTCCGTATCTATGCCGTCCTCAAAGCAAAAGTTAGCAATTGCAAATCTTTTGTTAAAAGAGGGTTATGTTGCTTCAGTTAAAGAAACTGGCGACGTTAAGAAGGTTTTAGAGATCGAGTTAAAATACTACGAAGGCAAGCCTGTAGTAGAAATGATTCAACGTGTATCTCGTCCAGGCTTAAGAATTTACAAGAAGTGCCGCGATTTACCACGTATTATGAATGGTTTAGGCATTGCTGTAATTTCAACTTCAAAAGGCCTAATGACCGATCGTGCTGCCCGTAAGGACGGCTTAGGCGGCGAAGTTATTTGCTACGTCGCATAAAGGAGGGAGACATGTCACGTATTGCTAAGGAGCCTGTAGTAGTTCCTCAAGGCGTTGAGGTCTCCATAGACGGCCAAAACGTTTCAATGAAATCAAAGCTAGGTGCAATGAACTATAATGTTCATCCACTAGTAAATATTGTCTTTGAGAACAACGAGATTAAAGTTAATACTGTTGATTCATCAAAGGACTCAAACATGCAATCAGGTACAACACGTGCTATATTGCATAATATGGTTGTAGGTTTAGATAAGGGCTTTGAGAAGAAGTTACAATTAGTTGGTGTGGGTTATCGTGCTTCTGTTAAAGGTGATGTACTAACTCTAGCTTTAGGCTTCTCTCATCCTGTTGAGCACAAGTTACCAGCTGGTGTTACTTGTGAAGTTCCAAGTCAAACTGAGATTGTACTAAAGAGCTATGACAAAGCTTTATTAGGTCAAGTTGCAGCTGATATTCGTTCTTATCGTGAGCCTGAGCCTTATAAGGGTAAGGGTGTTCGTTATGCAACTGAAGTTGTACGCCTAAAAGAAGCTAAGAAGAAATAAAGGATAGGGGTAAGAAACGATGTTTGATAAGAAAGTTTCTCGCATCCGTCGTGCTACTAAAGCACGTGCTAAGATGCATGAATTAGGAGTAACACGCCTAGTCGTTACCCGTACTCCTCGTCATATATATGCTCAAATTATTGACAAGAACAGCCACGTATTAGCTTGTGCTTCTACTTTAGAAAAAGATTTAATCAAGGATCTAAAGTCAACTGGCAATATCGATGCTGCTAAGGTTATCGGTCAAACAGTTGCTCAAAGAGCACTTGCTGCTAATGTAGATACAGTAGCATTTGACCGTTCAGGTTATAAGTATCACGGCCGTGTTGCAGCTTTAGCTAACGCTGCTCGTGAAGCTGGTCTTAAGTTCTAGGAGTATAAACTATGCAACATAGAGATGAAAACCAAGCTGGCGAGCTTCAAGAGAAGTTAGTAACAGTAAATCGTGTAGCTAAAGTTGTTAAAGGTGGTCGTATTTTCTCATTCACTGCCTTAACAGTTGTGGGTGATGGTAACGGTCGCGTTGGCTTTGGTTATGGTAAGGCAGGTGAAGTTCCTGCTGCTATACAAAAGGCTATTGAACAAGCAAGACGTAATGTAAATAATCACATTACTCTAAATAATGGCACTTTATTCCATGCTGTAAAGGGCGAGCACTCAGGTTCTATGGTTTACATGCAACCTGCTTCTGAGGGTACTGGTATTATTGCTGGTGGTGCTATGCGTGCTGTTTTAGAGGTTGCTGGTGTACGTAATGTGTTAGCTAAAGCTTATGGCTCAACTAACCCAATTAATGTTGTTCGTGCAACTGTTGCAGCTCTTGCATCAATGCGCACTCCAGAGGCTATTGCTGCTAAGCGTGGTCTAACTGTTAAAGAGATCATGGAGTAAAAAATGGCTGAGAAGAAAACCATTAAGGTAACGCAATTAAGAAGCGTTATCGGTCGCAAGCCAGATCACGTTGCTACAATTCGTGGTTTAGGTTTACGCCGCATTCGCCATACTGTTGAATTAGAAGATACTCCTTCAATTCGCGGTATGATTAATAAAGTAAGCTACATGGTTAAAGTCGAGGAGTAATAAATGCGTCTTGATACTCTAAAGCCAGCAGCTGGCTCACACCGCCGCTCAGTAAGAGTTGGTCGTGGTATCGGTAGTGGCCTTGGCAAGACCTGTGGTCGCGGTGTAAAAGGTTCAGGTGCTCGTAAGAGCCCTAATGTACGTCCAGGCTTTGAAGGCGGTCAAATGCCTTTAAAGATTCGTTTACCTAAGTTTGGTTTCTGGTCACCAAAGAAGGCAGTTACTGCTGAGGTTACCTTAAACGATTTAAACAAGGTAAATAGCGATGTTGTTGATATGCAAGCACTACTTGATGCAGGCTTAATCACTAAGAAAGTTAAGTATGTTAAAGTTGTGTTATCAAGAGTTCCTAATTTTACTAAGAAAGTTGAAGTTAAGGGCTTAGGTGTAACACGTGGTGCTCAAGCTGCAATTGAAGCCGCAGGTGGTTCTATTGTTGAAGCAACATTTATTAGTCAAGCAAGACAACGTCGTGAATTATCTAAATCACGTCGTGCTGCTAAAGACAAGATGTTACAAGACAAGCTAGCTGCAACTGGTATTGTAAAACCAGCTAAGAAAGATAAGTCAGCTAAGGCTGAGAAGGCTTCTAAGAAGTAATTTATGGCGCTCTATGAGCGCCTTTTAAGGATAACTTATGGCTAGAAAGTCGCTCTTAGAAAAAGGTCGTGCAGTAGCTGAACAAAACAAGTCAGGTAATGGCGAGTTAAAGCAAAGGTTACTTTTCGTCCTGATTGGTTTAATAATGTTCCGACTTGGCTCATATATTCCTGTGCCAGGTGTTAATGCTGATGTTATAGCCAGAGTTTTTGATGAACAGAGCGGAACCATTATTGGTATGTTCAATATGTTCTCAGGTGGTGCTTTAGAGCGTGCATCTGTTTTAGCATTAGGTATCATGCCATATATTTCTGCCTCCATCATTATCCAATTATTAACAATGATCAATCCAACTCTTTCTGAATTAAAGAAAGAGGGTGAGTCAGGTCGTCGTAAGATTAGTCAATACACTCGTATTGGTACTCTTATTCTAGGCACTGTTCAAGCAATAGGTATTGCTACAGGTATTCCAAACATGATGCCTGGTCTTGTTGATAATCCAGGTTTCTCATTTTACTTTGTTACAACTGTAAGTTTAGTCACAGGAACTATGTTCTTAATGTGGTTAGGTGAGCAGATTACAGAAAGAGGAATTGGTAACGGTATCTCATTAATTATTTTTGCAGGTATTGTTGCAGGATTACCAAGTGCAATAGCTAAAACATTTGAGCAATCAAGACAAGGTGACTTGTCAACCATTGCCTTATTGATAATTGGTTTATTAGTGGTTGCAGTAACTTTCTTTGTTGTGTTCATTGAACGTGGTCAACGTAGAATTGCTATTGATTATGCAAAGCGTCAGATGGGTAACCGTATATACTCACAACCACGCTCAACCTTGCCATTGAAGATCAATATGTCAGGTGTGATACCTGCAATTTTTGCTTCTTCTATTATTTTATTCCCAGGTACTATAGTATCCTGGTTTGGTCAAGGTGATAATGCTGTAGCTAATGTGTTACAAGAAATATCTTTATTCTTGCAACCAGGACAACCTCTTTATGAGTTGTTATATGCTGCTGCTATTGTATTCTTTACTTTCTTCTATACTGCGTTGGTATTTAGCCCTCGTGAAGTAGCTGAGAATTTAAAGAAGAGTGGTGCGTTCATTCCTGGTATTCGTCCAGGTGAACAGACAGCCCGCTTTATTGATAAGGTTATAACTCGTTTAACCTTAAGCGGATCCATATATATGGTTTTAGTCTGCTTATTACCACAATTGCTTACAAATTGGTTTAATGTTCAATTTTACTTTGGTGGTACATCACTATTAATTATTGTTGTAGTAATTATGGATTTTGTTGCTCAATTACAAAGTCATATGATGAATCAGCAATATGGTGATATAATGCGTAAAGCTAATCTTAGGAATTATGGTCGTTAATCGACCCCCTTTAGTGGAGAAATAAAATGAAAGTAGGTGCTTCAGTTAAGAAGATCTGCAGAAACTGCAAAGTTGTTCGTCGTCATGGTGTAATTCGTATTATTTGCGATAACCCAAAGCATAAGCAACGTCAAGGTTAATAAATGAAAAACGGACCAAATGGTCCGTTTTTTAATAACTTATCTTAGGTTAAATGCTTTTAAAGCTACAACCGACATTGAGCAGTAAATTTTTTTATTTTATCTCCCCTATAAAAACTAATGAGTTTTTTAAAATTATTATCTGT
>CALXNP010000018.1 GCA_944389785.1 uncultured Anaerobiospirillum sp. | reverse complement strand
TTTAATCTTTCTTCTCTCTACACCTACATACATAATACCTAATTTTAAAATTTAAAGACTTTAATTAAAAAAAATTTAAAAAATTTTTTTGTCTAATAAATTAAAAAACTTTTCTTTATCTAACATATTGATTTTTATATTTATTTAAAAAAAACAATTAAATTTAACATAATATTATTTTTTTTCATAATAAATATTTTTGCATTTAAATACAAATTTAAACAATAAAAAAGAGCGATTTTTTATTTAAATCGCTCTTTTTTCCCTAAAAATTTAGTAAAAATTTTAGTTTTGACTTAGTTTAAAGAAGGATAACTTATCACAAAGATCATCTAAACTAACTTTGATTCTACTAATTGAATCATAAGCCTCACTTGATGACTTTACTATTTGTTCTGTATTTTGAGTAAATCGCTCTTTTGCTAAGAAGTTTTCTTTAGTAGCACTTATTAAACGTAAAGCTTCATTTGCTGCTTGCTTATAATTTTTATAATGCAAATCATCTTTATTCTCATTACTTGTAAAGCTCAACCAATTAATAATACTAGTATTATAATTATCTAGGGCATACTCAGCATTTGAAATTCTTACATAAGAACCTTGCAGTACTGACTCCGTAAACTTTACACTATTAATAGTAGAAAAACTATCAGCTATAGATAATATTATTACAATAAAGCCTAAAGCCATTATTATTATGTAACTTAAAAGCAATTTTGCTTTTATACTTATCACTGATAAAAAACTCATTTAAAATAAAGCTCCCTTGCGATCGTTTGTTAAATCTAAATTAAAAATAAATATAATATATGTTAAAATTGTTAGCTAGATACAATTTTAGTTATCTTTATGCAACTTTAAATAATAATAAAACAAGATCTTAATCTCATTATTAAGAATAATATGAATAATTCAGCATAAAATGAGTAAATACTTAAAACATTAGATCTTATTTAGTACAAAATTTACCAAAATTTTACAAACTTTAACTTACTAAAATTTAGATAAGTGTTTTTATTGATTTAAGTTATTCATAAAAACTTAAGAATCTTATAACAGGCTATATTTATGCTATAAAAACAATAAAAATACTGCCCTATTTTTAAGTTAACCTTTAACGCTTACCAAAACTTATAGACACTAAAACTATTTTTTAGTATTAACATATTGATTTTTTTATTAAAAATTTAGGTCGTTGAATTTAACATAATATAAAACAATTATAAAAAAGACTAAAAGATAATAGTACTAGTACCATATAATTTTACTTTATAGTTTTTTGCTTATTTTTAAAAAGCTTAGTAATAATTTTTTTAATAATACTCTTACCATTCTTATCTATAGCTTTAGTTTGTAAATTATGATTTATTAAATTCTGATTAGAATCTATATTATGCTCTCCCTCAGTACTATCCTTAATCTTTTGCCACTGATACTTTGAATCTTGTATCATAACGTTTATCAAATTTTGATGAGCCATATAGTCATGCTCACCATTAGCTAAATCTATGATAGATTCTGTAGAGTTTTTAACTTGAGATATATTATCCTCTGTTGTAATTTTTGTTTTAGTGTTATTTTCACTACTAATATCCATACTAAACTCTGTGTAATACTGTCCATCAATATGGTTATCTTGCGCAATTTGTTGATAGTTTTTAAAATTTAAAGCTATGGCCTCAGATAGATCTTTTGGATTATTTCTATTCTTATCTGTATTAAAATCATTACTATACTCAGTATAGAGCATATCATGATCTGATTCTTTGTTAGTATCAATACTCTTATTTAAATCATTATTTTTAGGTGCTATAATGTCACAGTGATCGATTGTCTCTATATCATTACCATTAATTGTTTTTAATACAGCTGTAACCTTTTTATAATTAAGTTCAACTTTTTTATCATATAAAGCCATAAAAGCTACACTTAAAATAGGATCAGCATTTTTAGAATTAGGATCTGATACTGAAAGCTCATACCAATACTTAGCTTTTTTATGATCCTGTGCTACCCCATCTCCTTTATCATAAATAATAGCTAATTTAGCTTGTGCCTTTTGATTACCTTTATTTGCAGCATGTTCATATAAGCTTAGTGCTTTTTCTATATCCTTATCGCAACCTCTACCTATAAAATACATATTAGCAAGGTTATACATTGCCTTATCATTACTCTGCTCACAAGCTTTTTCATACCAAAAAATTGCTTGGCTTAAATCTTGCTCAATACCCATACCTTTATCATATATCAAAGCTAAATGAAATTGAGCCTCACTATAACCTTTTAGAGCAGATTTTTCATACCAAATAAAGGCTTTAACAAAATCTTTAGCAACTAAATATCCATTTTCATACATTTGTGCTAGAGCAAATTGAGCAAAAGCATTACCTTTATGAGCATGAGTAATTATAAATTTACTATGCTTATTTAAATCATCTTTATCATAATCTTCAATGTCTTTATGCAAATTAGACTCATTTATATTACTCATCAATTGCTGTAATTTTTTTGAATCTTGCTCTATGATAAATTCACGAATTTGATCAGATGGTGTTAAAAACAAACGAGCCTGAAAATCAAAATTAATCTTATATTTAGCTTCTAAATTATTACTAAATTCTATTGTATCATCTGCATTATTAGCTTCATTATTAAGAATCTTATTTAATTGAGATAGACGCTCTTCTGCTACATTATGTCCTAAAGTAGCTGCTTTTTGATACCAATATAAAGCCTTATTATGGTCTTTTGCTACAATATCACCTTGATCATACATTAAAGCAAGCTCATATTGAGCTTCAATTTCATTTTGATTAGCTGCTTGCTCATACCAATATATACTTTTTTGTGAATTTTGAGCTACACCATCACCATCTCTATATAATTTAGCTAAAGTTAATTGAGAGTAACTATAACCTTGTTTTGCTGCTTTTTTATACCAATAGGCAGCTTTTTGAGAATTTTGTTTAAGTCCATAACCTAAATAATAAAACTTTGCTAAACAATCTTGAGCTATATCTAAAGAATTTAAGGCAGCCTTTTTATACCAAAAAGCAGCCTTACGATAATTTGCATTTTTCTCATAAATTAGTGCAAGCTTATATTGAGACTCTGCTTTTTCTTGATTAGCTTCACGTTCTAATAATTTAATTTGCTCTCTAAAACCTACCATTACGTTGTTTCTTGCTTTTGCTATATCATCATTATCTACAATAGTATTAGCCATTTAAATTGTTACCTTTTTGCTAAGCTATATTATTATTTCTGTAAATTTTATTTAGCTTTCTTATTCTAAACCATATTGATTATAGCTTGTAAATTTTAATAAATTTTTGCGTACTTGCTAACAATAAAGATCTCAAAAACTATATTAATTATGGCCTTTGGATAAGTCTGCGTAACTTCACAAAATAACACTCACACTATTTACTTTAATAAACAACTTATTGATTTTAAATTAACCTGATAAGTAGTATTTTTATAGTTATATAAAAAATGTGATCTTAAACAGACTTATCCAAAGGCCATATATATTAATTTACATATATTGACTTTTTCTTAACTTTTTACATTTCTAACTTATATTTTTGTAAGTTCATTTTATATTGAATCTCTAAATTTCTTTATTAAAGATAAATTATAAGTAATAGTAATTATTTGAAAAACATCAATTGATGTTTTTCAAATAATTTTAATACTGCTTATACTATACCACCTTAAATTTATGACTCTAATTTTATAACTGTATAGTAATAACCTTGCTCATTAGTTTTGCGATTATTCTTTAAAATTGCAGTACCACTAATCTTATCTTCTATTTGAGGAATATAATTTTGCATAACACTATCGGTACTAAATTTATAAATAGAGCCATGACAAACTATACCTTGTTTTGTAACAAAACTTCCATTATCAAAAACTTCTGTTATATAATCATGTTCAATATGTTTATAAACATCTTCACTTGGAGGCGTAGTAGTTTTTTCAACACCTAAAATACCGGCCCTATTATCTTTTAGCTTGATATATTTTATTTTAATAAAATCATACAAATTGATAGCTAATTTATCTAAAAAAGGATTGCAACGTACTACAAAATCTAAATCAGTGTCTGCAATAGCATGTACCATCTGCTTTTGTGCATTAATATTATCAACTACAGCTATAGCCTCAAGCTCAATAGAAGTATCTATATTAACATCTTGTAATTTAAGTGAGTTTACATAGAAGAAATGACGTTCATCTTTTTGACCTTTTACTAAAAATCTTGTACCTATAGCATAATTGTTTAAATCTGCAAATGAAGTTGTATATTTTTCAAAACCATCTTGCTCTTTAAGATAAATGCTGTATCTTTTTTTACCCTTATTATTAATATAACAACAACCTAATATTGCTTCATTCCATGGTATAGACTGATACATATATTCGTTATCACAAATATAGGCTTGCTCTACATAAAAGTCTTGATTGCTGACCTCTTCACTATCATCATACCAAACACTTGCTAAAAAGATTTTATCTTCTTGTGAGATGCTATATCCACAATCAAATCTAATTTTATTGATAAAATCACACTCATATTTAGCTTTAGCATATTGTTTTTGCTTAACAAAAATCTTTGCTAAAGCTAAATGAACGTTAAGTTTATAACAATCACCTTTAGAACCTACCTGCAAAGATTTGCAATAAAAAGCAATTGCCTTATCAAGTTCTCCTAATTGTTCATATAAAGATCCTAAAAACATCCATGTTTCATAGTTATCATTTTTATTTTCAAGCAAAACATTCAAACAATCTATAGCCTTTTGATATTCTTTGCATTGCTTAAATAAAACAGCTTTATAGTAATTAAACCAAACAACTTTAGGAAATAATTCTATAGCTTCATCAAAATAAGAAAGCAAAATTTGACTGTCTTCTACAGTTAAATTCTGCTCTGTCATATCTTGACCTATAACTAAATAAGTCTTTTGTGCTAGTGATGTTATATTATTGCCATTACCTAAAGTTATCTTAATGTAATCTTCTGGCATAAAACAATTTTTGCCACCCCATAATTTAAAGAATTTAAAAATATTAAGTTGTTTATCTCTAGCTAAAGTCAAGGCAATAGACAACATAATACTATGCTCTTTTGAAGGTTTTTCTAAGTGCTTAAGCTTTAAGTAATTATTCAATATTTTTTTAATTTGTATATAATCTATTTTATTTTGCTTTAAAAGGTAGAAAGCCCATTTTATATAGCACCAAACAATATTCTTGGTTAACACTGTATTTAAATTATCAGGACAACAAGCATAACAAAGATCTATAGCAGCTTGATATTGATTGTTAGCAAGCAATCTTGAAGTATTTGTTTTAATAAAAATATCAAGAGCTAAATTATGACAAGCTACAATCTCATTATCATTGCTATTAGTAGTTTTAGCATAAGTAAGTTCTTTTAAGTAAGCTAAACCTTCATTAAGATTATGATAGGCACCATTTTTTAATATAGCATGTAAACAATGGGCTAAAGTTCTATTAGCAGCTTGACTTTGATCTTGTTGTAAAGCAAGTCTTGCATAAGATAAAGCTTCTACAAAGCGCCCCTCTTCTTTTAATTTAACAGCTATACTCAAATCAGAGTAATTAGTAAAATTAATACCACTTTTTTGATTATTAACAAAATTATACATATACTCTTAAGTCTTCCTTAACTTTATAAAACACTAAACTTTAATTTACTTAACTTTATTATCAGCATCATAATAAATCTTAACTATGATATTTTGATTATTGTTCTTAACAATATATATCTATAATATCTCAACTAGTTATAACTAATAATATCATTAATTACAATACTATTACAAATAAGCATAAAGCATTAGCTAAAAATTTAAATGAAAAAATTTCACTAAAAATAAAAATATCCAATTCATGCTAAAGCTATATCCTATTTAAAATAGTAAAAATCATATTGCTATAAAAAATTTTATAGATCTTGTTTTCATTGTTTTATGGTATCAATTAATCTTGTAAAAATGACATCTAAAAGATTATTTAGCAACATTCTTATTAAACTTAAAACTTTTAAATTACCTTTATATTAGCTGTAGCAAATGAGCAAGTAAATTGCAAATAATTGCGAGGTGTTATTTACCTGCTCATTGCTTATTCTGTTTTAAATAAATATACGTAAGTTAAATATTACCATTAATATGGTACTTTAATACAGTATTAGACTCTTTATTTATGTATTTAGATTAATTTATTGTTAGTCTTAGTAAAGATAAAGACTATAATCTACAATCTATAATTATATATTAATATATTTTTTAGAGTAAGACTAAATAAGATAAATTTTACTTAATTAATTTATATAATTTAAAATATTAGACAGATCAAAATTTTTATATAATCTTACTAAACAAACTTGTATTATTTTATAGCTATAGATATACTGCCACTATAGGCTTAAGTTTAAATTTACTTAATATGAGTCATATTATGATGAGTATTTTTAGTTTAATTTAAACTAGTTTTTCTGCTTTTCATTATATAGGATAGATATATGTTAATTATCCTGCGCAACATTATGATTCTTGCAGCTTTTATGTTAACTGCAAACATTGCTTCAGCAGTAGAAATACCTAATCCTACTGTAGGAATATGTCAAGATAATATCTTATTAAACTCTCTAACAGATGAGGTTAAATCATCAAATGATCTTGATGTTATGAACAACTATTTGCGTTTTTTAAGAAAATGCGAAAATTTGCTCTCACCAACTAATTTAGATAAATAACAACGTTATCTTTTAAAATATAATTATCTTCACTAATCTTCTAAGCTATTGTAAGCTCATTACTAACACTAGCTTTTATTTAACCATAACTTTAACAATTTATCTTTTATGAGTCTGTTCTTCTTATTATTTTGATATAATTGGCAAAAATATTTGTTCTTATATAACAAATTTTATAGCAAAATATCTAATGCTTAATATTGTAAAATATTAGATATTAAAGCTAGTATATGTGAGATTAGCGATGTTAACATTAGATGATATTTATCAAAAAATAAAAGATCAGTATGCTAAGGGTAAAATTTTTTTATATATTTTAGAATCAGATTATAGTTTTACTATTAAGCTAAAAAAACCTACAAGTAATGAGTTTTTACACAATTATAAGCTCTACTCTGATTTTTATCATAAGCTAGCTTGTGATAAAGATCTTAAAGTAGCCTATACAAGCTTTAAACATATTAAATTTGGTGAACAAAAAATACCTAGTTATATTTACTTTGAAAATGAAAATGATTTTTATAAGGCATTAAAACTAAATAGTACACAAATTACTAAACATCATAACTTTATTAACTATATAAACAAATTAATCAAGCAATACTCATGTCTTGAAGAATATATAAAGAAAAATATTGTAAAGCTTTTTAATTGTCATCATTTAGATAAAATTATAAAAGTAGTAAATTATATTAGTGTGCATGATGTCAGTCATATATATCTGCGAGAATTATGCTTAGATGGTATTGATACTAAATTCATTGAACATAATCGTACACAAATTAGTAATTTATTAGATATTTTAAAAGATGATATAAATATTAACATAACATGCAAAGATATAAACTCTTTTGCTAAACGCTATGGTTTTAAATCTAAACCTACTTTAATTAAATTTAGATCTCTTGATACAAGTAACTTATTTTTAAATAAACTAAATATTGAACAAGCTATAGCTTTAGATAAAAATTGTTTTGATAAATTACAAGTAGATGATTTTGCTAAAATTAAACGTGCCTTTATTATAGAAAATGAAATTTCATTCTTAAGTTTTCCTAAAATTAAAGATGCTATTGCTATATTTGGAAGTGGTTATGCAGCTACAACTTTAGCTGACGCAAACTTTTTACATAATCTAGAACTTTTTTACTTTGGTGATCTAGATACTGATGGCTTTGCTATTGCTAATGCTCTAGCTCAAAAGTTTAACAACTGTAAATTTCAAACAATTTTAATGAATGAGCAAGTCTTAGCAAAATTTTATCAAAATGCTGTAGTGGATACTAATTTTAAAAATATAAATCTTATGTATTTAGATGCACAAGCTCAAACTTGTTTTAAAGCACTTCAAGAACATAAATATGGTCAAAAATTACGTCTTGAGCAAGAATTTATACCTTTTGATTATATAAAAGCAAATCTTAAACAACAATTTGCAGACTGTTATTTAGATAATTAACCAAAATATAATAAATCCCCATAAAATAACTTATATTATTTTAAAGGGATTTTTTTATTAATATTTTTTACCTTAAACCTCTTCAAGTTTTACATTAAGGTCTTTTAACTCAATTGCACGATGTTTGCTAGCATCTTTTAGCTCATGATACTTGTCAATACTCATATTGATAATAGATGAGCGCATACCATCAAACTGTACCAAACCTACAGACTTAACATAATTTTCAATTACAGAAATTTTTTGTTTAGGAGTAACTACTAGTAGTTGTAGATTTAAAGTATTAAAGAGCTTTAAAGCAAACTCAGCAGACTCTTCAGAACCACGACCAAAAGCTTCATCAATAATTACTAATCTAAAACTGCGCACAGAGTTTGTATTCATTTGAGCAGAATATTGATAAGCTAGTGATGCTGCCAAAATAGTATAAGCTAGTTTTTCTTTCTGACCACCTGATTTACCATCAGAGTCTTGATAATAATCTTGCTCTATATTTTCTGCTCTATCTTTTTCAACAGCAGCAAAAGTAAACCAATTTCTTACATCAGTAACTTTTTTAGTATACTTAGCATCAGCATCTTTATGCTCTTCACGATTTTTCAAAATTTCAATTAAATTTTTAATTTTTTCAAATCGCTGCTGAGTAACATTAAAGTCCTCATCATCAAAAGAATTGATCATACATTCTTTTAAGTCTGCATTAAACTTTTTAATATCTGCATCATTATTATCAATAGCTTTAAGTTCAATATAGCGATCTTTATTATAATCAATACCCCTTAAAGATTTATTAATTTCATTAATCTTACTATGAATATGATCTTTATAACGAGTTAAATTACCAATCAATGAAGCAATATCTTGCAATGTTTGTATATGTAATTTATTTTTAAAAGCCTCAGTATATTTTGGAAGATCTTCTTTTTCAATTTGCTCTAAAAAATGATTAAAATCAGCTAAACAATCAATATTTGCATTCAATTCATCTGAACTTTCTGGATATTTATAACAAAAACTATTCATAAGCTTAATTATTACTTGTAATAAATTATCCACTTTCTTTTGAATTTTTGAAATATTATCCCTAAAATATGAGCTCATAAAAGATTTAAGACTATTAAATTTAGTCTCATCATATACATCTAACACAAGATAGTTCTTATCTTTTAGAATCTGATCTAAAAAACTATAACTTGCTTTATGCTCTTGAGGCTCTAACTCTAGCTCTTGAATAAAGAGATCTCTTTTATCTTTATAGATCTTAATATTACTCTCAAGACTACCTATTTTCTTATTAATATTTTCTAATTCTATTTGTAATTTTTTAATTAAAGCAATAGTCTCATTCTTTTGATTTTGTAGCTCTTGTAAAGTAGAGCTCTTATTTTGTATTTGTAATAGCTCAGTTTGTAATACTTTAATATCTGCATCAAATTTTTGATAATCAATTTGACTAAAATCACTAGCTATATTTTGCAAAATAGACAATGATGAAAACTTTAAGTCTAATTCTTTTTTAATATCATTGAGTTTTTGTTTAGCAGTATTAAGCTCTTGAGCTTTATTATTACTCTCAATTAATTCATCACGTATTAACTTAATTTTTTCTTGATTTGACCAACCTAGACAGTAATTACGTCTATCAGATAAAGAGCTTCTATCATCTTTTTCATGTCTATTTTTAGAGTGCTTAATTTGTCCATTAACTGATATGGCCTTATCTAAAATTCTAAAGTCAGACATATTATGAGTACATATATAATCAAAGCGATTAATTAAATTATTTTTTACAAAATCGCTAAAAATACCCATATCTGCTTTAACATCAAGTTTTGTAAATAGTGCTCTGCCATCAATTTGTGTTTTTATAGAGTTATTATATTGTTCTTTTGCAACCTTATAATAAACTAATCTTGCCTTTAAATTATGTCTGTCTACATAATCACTAACTTCTTTATAAAGATGCTCTGGTACTAATAAAGATAGAGCAAAACCATGCAATACACGTTCTATAGCACCTTGCCATTGAGCTTTCTCAGATTCTTTTACATCAATAAGCTCACCTACAAAAGGTAAATCATCTTCATTTACCCCTATTGCATCTATAATATTTTCTCTAATTTCAATTTGTTTACTTGGTATATTGCTGCGTCTTGCCATTAAGCTTGCTAACTCTTCTTGCAACGAATTGATAGTACTATTATTTTCCTTAATAGCTAAAGCATTTTCTGTAATATCATTGCTAAGTTTTTCCTGCTTAATCTTACAATCTTCAGTAATTTGAGCTAATTTATTTTTTTGTTCTATAAAAGACTCTACTTGATATTGAGCTTCTTCACCTAAAAGCTCAATATTCGTTTTATACTTAACAAAATTTTCGTACACATTAGAGCGCATCTGCTCTTGATACCTAATATCTTTTTTAACTTGCTCTATACGTGCACCGCCATTATTGTTAATTTCAGCACTTAAAGCCTCTTTTTTAGTATTTAAGTCATCAAGTTTTAAGTTTAATTCCTTATGTTTTAAACCTAAAACCTCTAAATTTTGCTCCTGCTCAACTATGCTATTATCTAAAGGTTTTATACTTAAATGCTTAATATAATTATCTAAAGCTTCATAAGCTATATTTAATTGTTCAAGATTAGTATTATCACTTTGATATTCTAGACCTTTTTCTTTAATTGGGATCAATAGCTCTTTTTGATCTTTAGCCTTTTGTACTTTATTGTAAGCTGTCAGCAAATCACTATAATTCTGTACTAATTGATCAATATTTGGATCTTGATAACTAAGCATAAATTCACGTACAAAGCTTGATATATTTCGCACTTCTTTCATGGAAATAGCATGCGAAAATAAACTTAGAGCCTGTACATCACCTATACCTAAAAGGCGCATAAATTCATTACGATAATCTTTAAAACTTGAAAAAGTATTAATACCTAATTTGGCTAAATGTTTTTTAATATCTCTATGATTTGATCCAAGACCATTTAATTCTTTACTAATTGAAATATCTTTTTGTGTAGCTATATAAATTATTTTAACACTAGCTTGCTGATCGTTTGCTAAATACATAATTTGACAAAGAGTAACATGTAAATTAGCTTCTTTATTAAAAAATCTTGCACTAATAATGGTATAAAAATTCTTAGAACGCAAATATACAGCTTCTTTTTCACCTGAATTTTCACTAGATGCTGATCGATAATTACCACGTATATAAGTTCTTAAATTACGTTCAGAGCGTTTAGCATCAGCTGCTTTATTATATGAAATTTCAGCTTGTGGAACCAATAAAGTAGTAATGGCATCTACTAAGGTAGATTTACCAGAACCTGTTTCACCTGTTAATAAAGAATTTTCACCTTGTAAATTAAATACAAAATATTTTTTGTCCCATGTTCCCCAATTATATAACTCTACACTTTGTAGTCTAAAACCATCTTTTTTATCGCTAATTTGCTTAATAAAATCAATTGAATCTTGCTGTATGTTAGGCATTTATTGTTCCTTTTTTGCTATTTGTAAATATTGCTCTAAAAGTTTATCAAAATCATCAATGAAATTAGCATTAACTATAGAGATCAAAATACGCTTAACCTCATACAATACTTCTTGATTACGTGTAATTTTCTTTAAAAAGGACATTTCACAGATTTTATTGATACAACTTTCTGTCTTCTTTTTTAAAGCAGCATTTTCCACACTCTTACCAAAACAATTTGCCATCACAGCTAAAATTTCATTAAAGCTTAAAACTAAACGCTCATTTGAACTGACTCTATCATGTTCAAGTAAAAGTTTACGCAGCATCACTAATAATAATGATACCTCAAAGCTTAATTTACGCTTAGCAATTAAAGCAGGAGGTCTGATATCATCATCTAAGCCTAATTTCTCATACTCTTCTTCAGACAAAGAGCGCAGGAAAATGTAATTTTCCTTTTCATGAATAACAATATTTAAGCCAAGCTCACGCACATAACTTTTAATAGAGCTTTGTTCTTGAATAATATTATTAAATAAAGATGGATCATCATCTTTATATACTACCCCTTTCATAAGTCTTGCTATCATATAGCCTCGAGGTAGTTTATTGCGTGCATTTGTTTGCTTCTTAGCATTTTCTTCATTTTGCACATCATCAATTAAATTTTCATCTAAATCGTAATCCATAATAAAATCACTACTCTTAAATTGAATAAATTTGTAAATAAAAATAAATAGCTATCTTATTTAAACTTTTAAAATTAAATTTTAAAGTTAATATTTACTCTATGCATAGTAAGTTTTTTAGTGTAAGTATTGTTATGGCGTTCAATTTCATAAACAATACTATCCTCAATACTATCATCAACCTCACTATCAAAAGAACTATTACAAACTTGTATATAAACTAAAAGTTCACGTAAACCATATTTTAAAGGATATTGCTTTATGATATCTTTAAGGTTAGTATTACCTTTCTCTAATAAGATGGTATTGATATTTTCTCTAATTTCTTCTTTTGAAATTGCAACTTCTTGTAATAAAGACTCTAAATCTTGTATATTTGCCTCACCGTCATCAGCTTCAATATTACTATCATCAAAAACCACTTCCTCTTCTTTACTATATAGAGGCTTTTCAAAAGGTAAGTTAAACTCAACTTTAGGTAAAGCTAATTCACAGCATAAATCCTTTGTATCAAGATTAGCTTCATTAATTTTATGTACATTAATTTGTAAGTTTTTAATTAAAGAATAAATATGTCTATTATCTTTAATGTTATCCTCATCTATAAAAGTACGCAAACTATGTGAAAGTCTAGTAATTGTATTACGTATCAAAGTATTGCCAGAAATCCAATTACCTACAATATTTTCAATACCTTCTTGTTTTTCTTCTTGAACAATATCTAAGGATAAAACCTTTTGCAGCAAATACTTAAATTGAATTAAGACTTCACTGTTTAATAAAAACTTAGAAAAAGCCAGCACACTGCGGCCTTGTGCAGATTGCTCAATATTGCCAGTACTTTCTAAAAAATTACCAATAAATTCACCCTTAGTACCTGTCCATGTAGAAATCTGTTTTCTAATTTCTATATCTAATTGCTTTAAATTGTAATCAACTTCTCTAAAATCAGAAATAATCTGCATAGCATTTTTTTGAAATTGTACAAAACGATCAAGTAGCAAATGTTCATCCATTAAAGTTATATCTTTATTGTTTTTAATATTTGCTATTTTTTGTTCTATCTGCCTTTTTTGTTCATATAAATTATCTAAAATCTTTTTTTTATCTGTTTCTGTACCTAAATCAATTTCTTTTAATAACTCAAGAGCTATTCTAAGTTTTGATTCTGTACCTACAAATTTTTGAGCATCCAATGATTTAATAAAATCATAGGCTTTTTGTGTACTTGGCGGAATATCATAAAAAGGCTCTATAGTCTGTGAATCTTGTGGCCAAGTTTTATTAATCCATTTATTGTTTTCATGAGACCAATCATTTAAATAACTTTTAGCGTCTTTTAATGTAACAATACCTTTTGCATTGTCTAAATCTTTTTTATAAAACAAAATATTTTCTAAAACTGACAAAACCTCAGATTCTGGAGCTATAGCCTTATCGCGTAAAATAAAGGCATCATGTATAAAATTCAAAAATAAAGGTGCATTATCAGAGCGTAAAATTTTCCAAGCTAAATTATTAGCCCTTAATTCATTTAATGAAGTAAAATCAAAATTCATTACATGTCCTTAACATTGGAGAACAAGAATTTAAACAAAACTAATTTTAGATTTTTAAGCGAGTATATATAGTATACATGCTTTTTATGCTATAGTACTATAAGTTAATAATTATAATGTCTTATATAATTGCTATGTATAATTTACCAACACATTCTAAGCTTACAATAGCTCCACTTGTAGCTATTTTTAATAAGACCACAGCAAGCTATAAATACTTTTGGTTTTTATCTATTCTACAAATATATAGTCACAAACGACAAAAACTCATTAGCTTTGAGGATATCGTATATCATATGCTTGCTAATGCCTGGTATATAGTACATTATTTTCATTTAAGTTTTGGCAATTGCGACATATTATATGAAACTATTATTCAACTAGCAAATAAATATAAGCTACCTATAAATCAAGATAGTAATACTTTGGTAAAGTTATTAAAGCAAAATTTAAGTAGTAATGATAAAAAAGCTTTATGTTATAAGCTAACAAAATATGTACCTTATCATTTTTTAAGCCCTTGGCTAAAAAATATGAATAGAAAAGATATCATACTAGCTTCACAAAATTTTGAGCATGATTGTTTGTATAGCATAGAAAAACAAGCAGATGCTTACTATATTAATTTAAATCAAAAATGGTGTGATTATTTACTTGATAATTATAAAATTTTACAAGATTTTTGTTATTGGAATCTTTGTTTATATTTACAAGCCCGCAACCCTAATGTACCTAATATTGCAAATAAACTTATTAGACCAGTTAATAGACAATCACTAAAACATCAAAAGGATTTTTGGAATCTTTATCTTAAGCATTATGGATCAATTAAATGTATCTATACTGAAAAAATAATAACTCAAGATTATGAGCTAGACCATTTTATACCGTGGAGTTTTGTTGCTCATAATTTAAATTGGAATTTAATCCCTGCTGATCCTAATATCAACAGCTCTAAAAACAATAAATTACCTAATTTAGATAAATACTTAAAATCTTTAGTAAAATTACAGCATCAAGCAATACAAGTAGTATATGAATGTGATCCAAAGAATAAAATTCTTGAGGACTATAGAAGCCTTAATGAAAATATCACTGCTATAGTACGCATGAATAATGCTGATTTTTATGCTCTTTATTACAAAAATATGCTACCATTATTTCAAATAGCTCAAAATCAAGGCTTTAGTGTTTGGGACAATTAATAGCTAGGGCTTTAATTAAAAACAAATATAAATTTTTAACAAAAAACTAATTATACTTAAAAAATTTACTGTTTTTATTAAAATTTTTAAATAAAAAGTATAAAAGGTAACTTATTTAAAGTTACCTTTTTTATCTATTTTGCACCCATAACCTTATGTGGCATATACATTTGCTCAAGATATTCAATATCACTTTTGGTTAATTTAAGCTCTAAAGATTTAACTGCATCGTCATATTGGGCTATTGAAGTTGAACCCAAAATAATTGAACAAACTCCCTTAGCTTGTAACCATGCTAAAGCAACATTAGTCATTGACACATTATACTTAGCAGCTATCTGTGCTACATGTTCTACAATTTTAGCATCACTATCTTTTGTACTATCATATTTAAGTGCGGCAATTTTATCGCTGACAAAACGTTTAGTCTTACTTTCCCATACTAAACGTGATAATCTGCCTGAAGCTAATGGTGAATAAGGTGTTAAAGCTACATTAGTTTGTTTGCACCATGGTATCATTTCACGTTCTTCTTCTCTGTACAATAAATTATAATGATTTTGCATTGATACAAATTGAGTTAAATTATTTTCTTTAGCAAATTGCTGCATACTAATAAATTGATAAGCATACATAGCAGAAGCACCTAAAGCTCTAACCTTGCCTGCTTTTACTAAAGAATCCAAAGCACACATTGTTTCTTCAATACTTGTTTCATAATCAAAACGATGAATAATATATAAATCAAGATAATCTGTTTGTAGATTTTTTAAGCTTAAATCTATTTCACGCAAAATAGCTTTTTTACTTAATTTACCTTCATTAAAATAAACTTTTGAGGCAATAATAACCTTATCACGTGGTACATGAGCTAAAGCTTTACCTAAAAATTGCTCAGAAGTACCATGACTATAAGTATTTGCAGTATCAAAAAAATTAATACCTAAATCTAAGGCATGATCGATTATTCTTTTGGATTCTTCATAATTTAAAACCCAAGGTAAAAAATCCTCAAAGACCTGTCCAAAGGACATACAGCCTACACATAAAGCAGAAACCTCTATATCACTATTACCTAGTTTTTTATATAACATAAACTCTCTCCAAGCGTACAATAACTTATGCCAACAGTTTAAGTAAATATTTCTATATCTTCAATAAGTATTAGTTATCTTAAGGCTTTTGTGTGATAAGAAAAGATAAATGTACCATATACTTAAATTGAGCTTATGGTACATTTAATAAAAACTAATAATTAATTAAACTTTAAGTTTAAAGACACTAAGCTCTTGTTTCATTATTTGCTCAAGCTCTACAACCTTAAAAATCATGTCCTTAGACTCTTTAGCAATAGTATTGATATCCTGTGTTGTCTGAGAAATTTCTTGTATATTAGATGAAACATCTGCACTAGTATTCATTTGCATCTGTGCAGCTTGAGCAATTTGTGTAATTTGAGTATTTACTACATTTACATGCTCTGCAATATTATCAAAGATCTCACCTAAACTTGCAGTGCTCTTGGTCATTGCATGTATACCATCTAAAGTAATTTGTATTGACTGATTTGCACTTTGAGCATCATTTTGAATATCCTCAACCACACGAGTAATTTCTTGTGTAGATTTAGTTGTACGTGAAGCTAAAGCTCTAACCTCATCTGCAACTACCGCAAAGCCACGTCCAGCTTCACCAGCACGAGCTGCCTCAATTGCGGCATTTAAAGCTAATAGATTAGTTTGATTAGCTATTTCTTCAATAGTGCTAACAATTGAAGAAATATCAAAACTCTTTTGTGCCAATCTTTGAACAGTTTGTGAGTTTTCTTCAAATAATACACTTTGTTTATCAATACTTGAGATAGTCTTTTGAATTTGAGATAAACCCTGACTACTAATTTGCTTTGATTCATTAGATAGATTTTGAGCTTCCTTACAATTTGAAGCAATTTCAGTGGCAGCAGACTGCATTTGTGATGAAGCTGAAGCTACATTTAAAGCTCTATTTTCAGATTTTTGTGTAGTACTTAAAATAGAACTTGATAAATCTGCAACTTTATCTAAATTATTAAAACTAGTCTGCTGATTAGTTAAAATAAGCTTAATCTTATTATTTAAAGAGTCTCGAGTATTTCTAATTTCATTATATACAATACCAAACTCATCATCATGATGCTTATCAAGCTTAAAAGTAAAATCTCCATGCTCTAAATGATGCATATATTTAATTTGATTGTTTAAATGTTTAGCTACATAATTTGAATTTAAAAGTGAGATAGCAATACCAGAAATAATAGCTATAATAGCTACAACAGCAGAAATATACATAGGAGTTAAATCACTTGCAATAACTGTTAAATTAATTGCTTGTTTAACTTGAGTATCTACTAAAATTTTAAAGTTATCTAAACATCTATGTGCAATAGGCTGCGTAATATTTAAATAACGATCAAGAGCTTGAGCTTTATTATATTCATAGATAGCACTTAACACATGCTCTTTATATGACTCAGAAAATTGCACTACCAATTCTTTTAACTCTATAATAGCTTTTTTATAGTGTTCAGGAGATGGCTGTGTTCCTATGACATTTTCATTCATAATCAACACAACTTTTTCAAGTGTTTCTATATCTTGACTTATTTTTTTTATAAAACCCTCATAATCTACGTTTTCATTATTTTTTGTAAAATTAGTAGTTTCTCTATCTATGATTTGTAAAGATAACTGAGTATTTGAAACTCTAGTATATGATTTTTGCAGTACACTTGTTACCTCTTTTGCCGTATTTACCGCTTCTATACTTGAATATAAAGATAATACAGCAACAATTAAGATAAAAAATATCATAAGCAAGAAGGATAACAATAGCTTAAATCTAATAGATAAAGAAGTTAGCAATTTCATAAACTCACCTTAATTTGTTTTTATTATAATTCTTGACATCTTAGCAAATTATTTATTTTAAACACATGATGTATGTGTCAATATTCACAAAGTATTTTAATAATTATGTTTTTTATCAAGCTTAGGTCACAAATTGCTAATACGTCGCAAATAGCTTACAAACATGCTATACTTAGGCAGCTGTAATAATTCTAAATAAAAATAAAATTTTTTAAACAAGGTATAATGACTTATGAGTCAAGCTTTAAACATTTTTAATGAGATTTTAGATAATCTAAAAAAGCTAAATAATAACTATAGCTATACTATAAATGAAGTTAAGGCTGTGTACTTTAATTACAGTATCATTATTAAGAGTAAATTATACTTTGATACTAAATTAGACAAACAAATTACCTCAGAACAACTTGTTCAAGAACAATTACAAAATATCAATCAATTTGAAAATGAAGATCAATTTTTAGATAATTTAAACCAATATAAAACCCAATACAAAAATAATTTATATAAAGCTCAAATTCATGAGATTATTTTAGACTCTCTATCAGAAATCATAAAAGAAAGTCAATTACACTATGATCTTGATGTAACTTTAAATACAATTAAAAGTGTATTTGCAAGCCCTTGTGACACATGTTTAGGTACTGGATTTGAAGTTTGTCCTGTATGTAATGGCAGTGGTTTTAATAAAGACAACAGTCCTTGTTTAAAATGCAACACTCAAGGTCAAATTATTTGTCATAAATGTAATGGTGCAAAATATCTAGCTAACTTTAGTACCTTATTAGTCAATAGTACCTTAAAGCCTCGATTATATGTTAAAGACAATCAAGCCTGTTATTACGATCCAAAATTATTATCCTTTGATCTGCTTGCTAGCAACCCTTTAAGTGAAGATATTAATTGCAAAAATGATTTTAAATTTGATGGCAGTATTGATTTAACTGAATATAGAATAGATTGCGAAGATTTTTCTGATGTGTTTTATATAGGCCACTTAGCTGATGTAGACTTTTTAATAAAAGGTCCACAGAAGCTATATGCATATTTATTTAGTCTTCAAAAAGATTTATTAGAGCAAAAACTTCAAGATTATAAACAAGAATTACTTAAAATTGATTTTGCTAAAATTGCCTATGCTCAAGATAAAAGTAAAATTAAAAGCTTAATTACTAAACATGCCTATCTCATTGAACAATTTAACCAAGAATATAAACAATTATGCACTACTTATAGCTCATTCTTAGCAGATGACTTTGATTTTACCTATCCTATTACATTACATGAGCTAAATAAACTTATTGTAGAATTAAAAGATACTTATGCTTATATTCTAAAAAATGTAGAGCTAGATCAAAAACTATTACAAAAAGCACTTGAGGCTAATGAAATAGATAGCTTTATTGCTATGTATAATTACTTAAATCTCTCTACTAACAATATCTCTAATCTATTAAAAAAAGCAACCATTGACACTAGATTTATTATAGCTGCACAAATTTGCTTTGCTCTTGCGGTTTTAACTGCCTTGATGCTTTTTAATAAGTTTAATGATAATGATAATCCTTTTGTAGCTATGTTAATTGCTGTTATTGTCATAGTTATACTTTTAATTTTTAATCTTATGCACAAAAATAATTTAAGACATAAGATTACAACATTAGATAAGAGCTTAAAATATAAAATATTAAAGAAATTTAATAAAATCAACTATATAAGCTATACAATTATAGCTGTATTATTTTTTATCTATAGTTTATTTTTACACTAGAGTTTTATTATGGAAGTTTTACAATTATCTGAGCAGATACAAAATTATCTAGCAAGCCTACTGCCATTTATTGATAATAAAGATGACATTATTGTCAGCAATATTAATTTACATAATATTACCTATACTCATACTTGTACTTTAAAGCTTGAATATAAAAAGATCTATGATAAACATTATCTTGAAGCTAAAGATGGTGAAGTTACATACAAACAGAAAGATAAATTTAGTCAAATTTTAGAAGATCATGATAATAAAGATTATATAGAACTTGTAAATGAACTTTTTGATAATTTAAAAAATAATGAAATTGAGCTTAGAAATATTTTTGCAGATAAAGATGAGCTTAGCTTAACCCTAAATAAAACTCCTATTTTTGCCTTAATTACAAATAGTGAAGTTAATGATAGTCTTGAATCTTTTCATGTACAATATGCCACAGTTATCAATAAGTGCTATAGTGATAGCATTGATGATGAAAATTTCAACCATCTTCTTCTCTATTTTAATGATCATAGCCCTAATTTAAGTAATGTTAAACTTAATCTTAGTTTAGAAAACAATAATATTGTAATTTCTTATGATCATAAGTATCAAATCATTCAAGCTGATATTGAGTATTGCGAAGATAATAAACTTACTGAGGACTTTATTCTAGATGAAAGCAATAATAGTTTTATTGCTATCAATGAAGATTTATTGATAAAAAGATTTTCAGATAATTTTTACACAAGCTTTGCTAATGAATACTCGAGTGAACTCACTAATCTTATTGAAAATAATTTACAAAATTTCTCAAAAGAAGACAAACTCATTGAAAATATCAGTGAATTTTTAGATAGTAAGTCAAATATTATCTATAAATTAAATTTACTCTTAAAAAATGAACAATATACTTTGCCTGATAACATTGTAACTGAAGTAGCTAATTACATCATCCCTATAATTTATAAGTCCAAACAAACAAAAGATCTTTTTTTAAATTTATTGCTTAATACTAAAGAATCTTTACAGCTTGAGCTTATTGAACAAGCAAAAGCAAGCTATACTCAACATATCTTAGACTTATTACAAAATCTTCTTGATAATGATGAGCCCCATATTGCAGTTAAAGCTACTAGTGAGTATGAAAAATATAGACAAAATATCACAGAGATAGATAAAAATCATACTCAAGAAACAAATGAGCAAGTTTTAATCTTACTATGCTCTATCTTAGTAAAATATATAGATTATAAAAATCCTTTGCATGCATTGCTGTATGATTATCTTTTTAAGCTTACTCCTGCTAATCAAGAACCTATTATTAAAATTATTATAGATACTTTAAATCAAAATTGTTACAAAATTATAACTGAGCTTACTTGTGACCTTGATGTAACACAACCTCAAACTAATAAATTGCCACTATATTATGAAACATTACATAAACTTGTTGCTATTGATAAGCTTTTAAATAAACAACTTGAGGTTTATGGCAATTTTATTAAAGCTCACAGTAAAATAACAAATATTGAACATATTGTAAAAAAATCAGATGAAATTGTAAGTATCATTGAGCTTTGGCAAAATGCTTTAAATTTTTTACAACAGCAACAATTTGATGAACTAAATCAAAAAGCTTTAGCCATCAAAACACAAGATGACTATATTAAGGTTGATAATGATTTTAATCAATTGGTTAATGAATTAGCAGCTAAAGGCATTCAAAAACATTTTAATAATCAAATTTTTAACATTAAAAATACCTTAGCTAACAAGCAAGGTTGTTTTATAGGGCTAATACATAAACAAAGTTTTATAATTGCAGCTATAGTAGCTCTTATCTGTATAATAATTTGTTTATTTAGTTTTAAAAATCTAACAGCTTATTTAATTGCAACGATAGTAATTAGTGGTATTGTAAACCTTGTAGCCTTTATTCATTCTAAAAAACAAACGACAAAATACTTTACTTTAATTAAAAATACTGACTTTATTTTAGTAAAAGGTAATAATAATGAGCTTTTACTAGCTTGTTGCTTATTTTTCTCCTTATTAAGCATATCCTTTGTACTAAAATTATTTTTCTAGCATGTTTAATTTTTACTTCATGTAAAAATAATAGTATCTATTTTTTTATTGCTAGAGCAACATAGATCATTTAATATAAAGGCTGTATATATTTGTACATATTTTTATGTGTTTTTACTAGAAAGGATATGTTTTATGCAAAAACTTAAGCTTGTAGCTATATTAGCTTCTTTAGGCTTAATGACAGCTTGTGCAAGTCAACAGGATACTACTATGGCTAACAATATTACACAACTTAAAGGTGAGTGGAATATCACTGAAGTTAATAACACTAAGGTTGATCAATTAGCTGAAGATGTAAAGCCTTTTATTGGTTTTGATGTTGAGCAAAATCGTATTTATGGCAAAAGCACTTGTAATAATATTATTGGCGGCTATAAGTATGATGAAACAAATGCTACTTTAAGCTTTACACAAGTTGGCACTACTATGATGATGTGTCCTTTTATGGATCAAGAACAACTTATGCTAAAAGCTTTAAATGATGTTAAAAGCTTTGATGTACAAGGTGATAAGGCTTACTTATTAGATCAAAATAAGCAAATTATCTTTAAACTTATTAAAAAGTAATTTACTAAATTAAATATACTGTAAAAAATTTAAAAAGCTAGAGATAAAATTCTAGCTTTTTAATTATTTAAAGTTGTGTTTTAACTGCCTGATAAAACTCATAAAATTTTATTTTTATCAATTTGGCAACATCATTAAACTCAGCTACAATTTGTTCATTACTTCCTTCAAACTTAGATGGGTCTCTAAAAGGCATATGTAATCTATGTTTAACCCTACCTGTAAATATAGGACATGTTTCATTTGCATGATCACAAACTGTAATTACATAATCCCAATCCTCATTTAAATACTCACTTACTAAAGTAGGCTTATGTTCAGATATATCAATACCCATATCCTGCATTGTTTTAATAGCTAAAGGGTTTACTTGTTTTTCAAGTTTAACTCCTGCTGAGCGCACATATAGATTTTTATCAAATGAAGCTAATAACCCATGAGCCATCTGACTTCTGCAGCTATTACCTGTACATAAAATTAATATTTTCACATAACACCTTTGAATTAATTAGCAGCATCCACCACAAGAACATTTTGGTTTATTAAATTTAGAAATTAACTCAACAACTTGCTCCTTTGTTAAGGTAGTGCCTTGAGAGACAACATTATCATCTATAGCAATAGCTGGTGTTGATACAATAGCATATTCAGCAATTTGCACTAAATCTTCAATTTTTTGTACATCACACTCTATATTTAGACTTTCTACTGCCTCTTTAACTGCTTCATATTGAGATTTGCACTTAGCACAACCTGTACCAAAAACTTTAATAATCATAATACTCACTCCTAAAAGATAAAGTTAAATAAATAACCAATAATTATAAAAATCATAAATAAAAATAAATAAAAACAAGTTAACATTTGATAACGCATTACCTGCTTTAACATAATAAATTCAGGTATAGAAGCAGCTACTGAGCTTAAACAAAACGCAAGTGTAGTACCAATAGGTAAACCTTTGGTTAATAAACTTTCCATAATAGGTAAAATACCTGTAACATTAGTATATAAAGGTAACCCCATAAATACAGCTATAGGCACTGCAAAAAAATTATCATTATTTGCATATTTTAAGAAAAAATCTTGTGGTACAAAACCATGAATAACAGCACCAATAGCCACACCAATAAATATCCACTTGTAAACTCTTTTAACAATTTCATATGTTTCTTGTTTAGCAAATGTATGACGCATTAATAAAGTACATTTCTCATCACTATTTTGTGATTGCATAGGTTTTGCTGCTTTTTGCATAGCATTTAAAATAAAGGGTTGTAAAAATCTTTGAGCTTTAATAGCATCAAAGAAAAAGCCTCCTATAACACCACACATTAATGCTATTGCTATATAGGTTAAAGTAAAGTTAATACCAAATATACCAAACATTAAGACTACAGCTACTTGATTTAAAATAGGTGAGGTAATCAAAAAAGACATAGTAATACCAATTGGTATTCTTGCTGTAGTAAAACCTATAAATAAAGGTACTGATGAGCAGCTACAAAAAGGTGTTATAGCACCAAACAAAGATCCTAAAAAATAACCAAAAATTTTTTTCTTATTTTGTAAATAATCTCTTACTTTTTGTGTATTTAAATTAGCTCGCAACAACCCCATTACATATACAAGGCCACTTAATAATAATAAAATTTTAATACTATCATAAATAAAAAATTGTAAAGCTGCATTGTAATATTCGTATTGTGTTTTATCTATAATTAAATTCGTTATAGTAGTAGCAAAAAACTCACTATAGCTATAGGCAAATAGCCACACTATCGCAATAATAAAAAACCTAGGTAAATATTGATTTACACTCATATAAATATCCCCAATTTCTCTTTAATACTTAAATAAGTGTAAATATTATATTGAATATTTTGCCAAAAAGCAAAATATATCTTTTAAATTATTAAGAACAATTACTTTTATCAGCTAAAATATCCTTAGTACAATTTAAAAATGTTGGTAAACAACAAATATTAAGCCTATAATAAATGTTGGTCCCTTCCCTTCTTGGAGTGATAATTTTAGCTTGTTTTAATATTGATAAATGTTTTGATACTGTAGAAATATCACTTTTAACGATCTTTTGTAAATCACAAACACAAAGCTCTCCTGCCTCTAAAGACTTAGCAATAAGTAATCTACTAGGATGACCTAAAGCCTTAAAAATCTCTGCTTGCTTTTGTATTAATTCATTATCGCTCATTAAAAACTCCTTTTTTAAAAATACTTTAAAAAAGTATATCAAACTTTAATAATTTATTCTTTATTAAAATTATATCTATTTAAAGTTTTTTTAGTTTTCACAATTATATATATTTCTTTACTTGTTACTATAGTTTTATTTTTTATAATATAAATTCAATAAGCCTATTCTCATCAATTAACATATATAATTTACTACTAATAATTGGTATATTGCAAAATTTTGCATTAATATTATTTATTACATATGAAAGTATGTTAATTTTTATAAAAATATTTACTGAATCAATATCTTGTTATTTATAACATATAAAAGCTTTCCATTTATTTTACTTACAATAATATTACTATATTATTTTTACTTATAAAACATTCCAAATATTTTATGCAAAATTTTGCATAAAAAATATGAGATATGCAATAAATTTAAAAAATTTGCAAATGGCTACAATGAGAACAATAAATATTTTTGTGAGGCTAAGTTATGAATAAAATATTTTTGTGGGCCATTACATCAGCATTAGCTGGTTTTTTATTTGGCTTTGATACTGTAGTTATCTCAGGAGCTGAGAGTAAAATTCAAAATTTATGGTCACTATCTGGAGTAATGCATGGTTTTGCTATATCTTCAGCTCTATGGGGTACAGTACTAGGTGCTTTAATTGGTTCAATACCAACTAATAAATTTGGCAGAAAAAAAACCTTAATTTATAATGGTATTTTATTCTTCGTTTCAGCTATAGGTTCTGCTTTTGCTTGGGAAGTATGGTCTTTTAGCTTTTTTAGATTTATAGGTGGTGTAGGTATTGGTATTTCAACTATCAGTGCTCCTTTGTTTATTTCAGAAATATCTCCTGCCAATAACAGAGGTAAACTTACTGCCTTATTCCAATTTAATATTGTATTAGGTATATTAATTGCCTTTATCTCAAATGGTGTAGTTCAATATATTATTCCTGATGAGTATGCTTGGCGTGTAATGTTAGGTGTGGAAGCAATCCCTGCTTTTGTTTATACCCTAATGTGCTTTACATTAAATGAATCTCCAAGATACTTAATTACTATTGCACATAAAGAGCAAGAAGGTAAAGAAGTATTTAAGATCATTAACCCAACAATGAATGATGCTCAATTAGACAAACTTGTTGCAGAGGTAAAACAATCTGCTATAGAAGATAGCAAAAATAAAGGTGTTAGTGATCTATTTACTAAAAAACTCATATATCCAGTAATATTTGCCTTTTTAATTGCAGCTTTTAATCAATTATCTGGCATTAATATTATTTTATATTTTGCACCTCGCTTATTATCTTTAGCAGGTATTGAAGATGCTGTAAGTGCTTCTATTTCATTAGGTATAGCTAACTTAATCTTTACTTATGTTGGTGTAAGATTTATTGATGTCTTAGGTCGCCGTACTTTATTAATATTGGGTTGTATAGGATATATAGTATCATTATCAATATGTACTTTTGCTTTCCTGCATTTTAATGAGCTTAAAGTAATTTCAGCATCTATTGACGCTATTGCTAGCAGTGAGCAAGTAATACAAATGGAATCTGGTACTAATTATATGACACCAGAAGATAAACAAATAAAACTTAATAATTATGAAAATGCAAAAGCTAAACTTATTGAAATAACAACACAATATGACACTGCAACTAAATTAGATGCAACATATGATGTTAATCAAGTTTTAAGTACTGCAACACAAATTAAAACTGAAGCAAGTGAAGCTGTAGGCATGGTAAGTACAACAGTTTTAATCTGTATTATTGTATTTATTGCATCACATGCTCTAGGTTCTGGTACTATCATATGGGTATTCTGCTCAGAGATTTTCCCTCCACTTTATCGTGCTGCTGGACAATCTGTAGGAAGCTTCTCTCATTGGATTTTTGCAGCTGTTTTAACATTAGTCTTCCCTATAGTTATGGCAGCTTATGATGCTTCAGTTATGTTTGGTTTCTTTACTATAATGATGATTATACAATTACTATTTGCAATATTCATTATGCCAGAAACTAAAGGCAGAACATTAGAAGATCTAAGCCAAAACTTAATGAAAAAATCTAAATAAATAAGTTTAAATTAAAAGTATTTTTAATAAATTAAAGACCTAGTATAGTCTATATCTAAGATACTAGGTCTTTTTATTGCTTTATTTAAGCTTTTTTTGTACTCCTAAAAATCATTTCTATTTGTTAAATTTGCAAAGTTTATCTACTAATAATACAATCTTAGAATTACACTTAAATATCAAAAGGGAAAAAAATGAATGAGAGTTTAACTCAAATATCAGTTAAAAAAATTAATAATAATAAAGTATATGCATGTATTTATCGAGAAAAAGCTATTTCTAAAAATATGCTAGTTAATAAGCTAAATATGAGCTTATCTACAGTTGAAAAAAATCTTAAAGCCTTAACTGATGCAGGAATGATTTATGCGGATGGTTACTTTGAATCTACAGGGGGAAGAAAAGCTAAAATTTATGCTATATGTCAAAATTATAGATACTCAATAGGTATAGCTATTTTATCTAATTGTATCTTAATTTCAGCATTAAACTTGTATGGTGATTCTATTGCTAATTTAGATGTAAATATAAATTTTGAAGATACAAAAGCTTATTATGATAATTTACAAACTAAAGTAATTGAATTTATTAGCATTAATAATCTTGATCAAGATAAAATACTAGGCATTGGTATAGCTTTGCCTATGGTTCTAAATCTAAAAACTAATCAAGTAATTTTTTCTAAAATTTTAGTAGGTGATAGTAACAATATTGTTAACAATCTTAAAGTTTGTTTTAAAAATTATCAGCTATCCTTCTATCATGATTCAATTGCTGCAGCATTTTATGAACATTGGATAAATAAAGTAAATACAGCAGCTGTACTATTACTAAATGACCATCTAGGAGGTGCACTAATTATAAATGGACAAGTACAATTAGGTGATAACTATAGTGCAGGTTTATTGGAACATATGCAATTACATCATAGACCAACAAGTAGCTGCTATTGTGGTTCTAAAGGATGTAGTGAGTGCTATTGCGCTGCTAATGTAATTAAAGAAAAATCTAAGACAGATATAGACAACTTTTTTCTGCAAATGGATCGCAATACACATTATCAAAAAATATGGCAAACCTACTTACAAGATTTAGCTTTAATTATCAAAAATATTAATAGATTAATTGATGGGAAAATTATTTTATCTGGCACCATTGCTTACTATATTAAAGACAATGACTTAAATACCTTACTTAAATATATTAATGATACTAATGTATTTTATATTGATAGAAATCGTATTATTTCAGGCAGTGCAGGTGCTTATACTCAATCTTATGGGGCTGCAATTTGTCAAATTAAAACTTTTTTAGATAGTTTTGATAATGAGCTAATATAGATTGATTTTATTGAATAAAATATTTTTGATACAACTAATAAACTATTAACTTGCTAAAGTTAGAAAATCTAGTATATCTAGCAAGTTAATTGTGTAAATAAAAGAATATGATACCTATAATCAAATAATATTTTTGTAAAAGTATTAACAAAGTTATAAATAAACCTAATTTAAGTTTTTTAATAAGATAATTATCTTAATACTAACTATTTAAGTTTTAGATAAAAAAAATCAAAAAAATTTAGAATAAAATCAATAAATATACTTTTAAATTTACAGAACTTGTCTAAAACATCGTATATTCTAATAATCTATGGTCATTATTTTATAACTTAAATCGCAAATATATTTTACTTACAAATTTGCACAATTTTAGTTCAATGCTCAAAAATGGATGTAAAGTTTAATTTGTCTTAGTAAAATGAGTTAATTTCTTTTATATGTTAAAAAAGGTCTTATATAAAAAGATCATACACTTATGGAAATTTAACTTATGCAAACTACTAATAAAAGCTTTATCCCTATTGGATTGATGCTATTTGCTTTATTTTTTGGAGCTGGTAACTTAATTTTCCCAGCATCTATGGGTCAATTAGCAGGCTCAAATTTATGGTGGGCTATTTTAGGTTTTTGTGTCACTGGTGTGGGTTTACCTCTAATTGCTGTTATGGCTGTTGGCTATTCAGGTCGTATTACCTTACAAGAAGTAGCTTCACGTGTACATCCTTACTATGCAATGTTCTACACCATTATCTCATTTATGGCTATTGGTCCATGCTTTGCTGTACCACGTACAGGCACAGTATCATATGAGATTGCAGTAAGACCTTTTTTAGGTGATAATCCATCTACTTATAGCTTACCTATTTTCTTATTTTTCTTCTTTGCAGTATCAGCTATGCTAGCTGCAAATCCAACAAAACTTGTATCTCGTATTGGTAAAGTATTAACACCTATCTTAGTATTTACCATTGCAATTTTTATTATAAAGTCATACATCACCCCATTAGGTACACCAAATGCCCCTGCTGAGGCTTACTCAACTCCATTTAAGGCAGTAATTCAAGGTATTCTTGATGGTTATAATACTTTAGATGCTATTGCTGCTTTAATTTTTGCTGCTTTAGTAATTAAGGCTGTAAATTTTTCAGGTATTACTCAAAGTAATAAAGTTACTGTTGAAGTATATAAATCAAGCTTAGTAGCAGCTCCTCTTTTAGCAGTTATTTATATTTTTATTGCAAAGATCGGTGCTGAAAGTGTTGATGCTATTGGTCTTAAAGATACAGGTGCTCCAATTTTAGCAGAATCGGCTAAAATTTTATTTGGTCATGCTGGTGCTATGATTTTATCTATTATGGTATTTCTTGCATGTTTAACCACAAGTATTGGTTTAATTAGTTGCTGTGCTCAATTTGTTATCGATTTGACTGGTAAATTTAACTATGTATTTTGGGTAATAGTCTTCTCAATAGTTTCTTGTTTAATAGGTTTATTTGGTTTAAAGACTATTATTGTATCCACTATACCTGTCTTAATGTTTATTTATCCTTTATGTATTGCTTTAGTATTTTTAATACTAACTCATAAATTATTTGGTGGCAGACGTTGTGTTTATGCTTGGACTATTGGCTTTACCTTAATTATGGCTCTATATACAGGTCTTCAAACAGCTCAAATTGCTATGGGTGGTTTAGAAGCTATTTTATTAAATTGGTTGCCATTACACAAATATGGTCTAGGTTGGGTACCTTTTGCTACTATAGGCTTTATTATTGGCTTAGTACAATCAAAATTAGTTAAAGCAGAGCCTGTTTACTAATAGTAACTAATTTCTAATATTATTAATTAACTCTTGCTAAATTTATATAATTTAGCAAGAGTTTTTCATAATTAAGCTTTATACTTTTATAAAATATTTTTGAACTCTTTTTAATAGAAAATAAAAATATCTATTTTATTTTAATAATTATTTTTTATCTAAAATATAAGTTTCCCAATTCCCGTAACTATACACGGGAATTATCGCTTAATTTAGGGTAATTTTACCATCAAACA
>CALXNP010000017.1 GCA_944389785.1 uncultured Anaerobiospirillum sp. | reverse complement strand
TAAAGTAGCTAATAAAGAGCAAGCTGTTGATAAGAGCAAACCTGCTCAAGATGAGGCTATTGCTTCTAAAGATAAAGCAACTAATAAAGAGCAAGCTGTTGATAAGAGCAAACCTGCTCAAGATGAGGCTATTGCTTCTAAAGATAAAGTAGCTAATAAAGAGCAAGCTATTGATAAGAGCAAACCTGCTCAAGATGAGGCTATTGCTTCTAAAGATAAAGTAGCTAATAAAGAGCAAGCTATTGATAAGAGCAAACCTGCTCAAGATGAAGTTATTGCTTCTAAAGATAAAACAGCTAATGCTTCAGAAGATCAACCTACTAATAAAACTGAAAATATTAAAGCAGAAGATCTTACTACTAAAGATAAGATAAATGATTCTGCAGAAAATCAAGCTACTGATAAAACAAAAGATATTAAAACAGAGACAATTGTTGTAGATAATAAACCTAATATAGCAACTGTTACAACTCCAAACACAACTACGACTACAACAAACACTTCAACTCTAGATACTGCTGCTGAAGTTAATGTTTTAAATAAACTCTATGCTAATGTTGCACATAATAGTGAAGCTGCAGCTTTAAAAGAAACTAATAATATTGTCAATGATATTTTAGCCAATACTATTCCAAAGGATGACTTAGTTGATATTGACAATGAGATCATGGCTTTACAAAAAAATGAAAAGATTGAGCCAAAGCTTAATTTAAGTCAAGTCATGAATTTAGAAGAAGCAAATGAGCAAGAAGCTCTTCAATCACAGCAACTTGCTAATGCACAAAAAGATGCTGGGCTTAAACTTGAAGGAATAAAGGAACAAGAGCTTATCATCCAAGATAAAATGGTAAGTCAAGCTGTAGGAGCTTCATCTATAGGTAATGGAGAGAATCAACCAATTCCAGATCTTACTGTAGTCAGCGATAAAAAAGCTCCAAAAGAACCTGGCTTTTTGAAAAGATTAATCTCTGTATTTGCAGCTAAGAAAGAAGAAGCTAAAGCTATGGATGTGCCTACAGGTCAAGTTACTACTGCTCAAATTAAAGAATCTATCGATTTTGCCAATATTAGCAATAATATGAAACAAAATCCACTTGATAGTTTGATGCATCAACTTTCTACTATAAGTACTTCTCAAGCAATGCCTGCTGAAGTGAAAAAGCAAGCATTAAAATTTATGCAGGCAATGTTAAATCCTATTGATGATTTAACTACAGCTAATCAGTGGTTAAACTTTGTAACTAGCCCTATGTCACCAAGCTCACAACAAGCAGTAGCATTGCATCAATGGGCATTTTTATTGTTATGTATTAGATTTAATCAATTAGGTAAGTCTGCTCAAAAGTTTTTAGATAAAAATAAGCTTGAAATACAAGATCAAAGTGAAGATCTTGTTAAATCTATGAGTGATGAAGCAAAAAGCAAATGTAAAGATTTACTTGATGAGAGCTTATCTCAAATTGAAAGATTACAACAACTTAAACAAAATACTGATATTAATCAAGTTATACCTCGTTATATTCCATTACCTCCAAATTATGAAGGTGGCAGAGAAGGTGGCTTAAGCTTTAAACAAGAAACAGAAGAAGATGGCTCAAAGAGTTATACTCTAAGTTTCTACTTTGATATTAAAGATTTAGGTCCTATGGAAATTAAAGCTAGCTCAAAATTTCCTGAATTACAAATTTCTGTAGTAACAGAAACACTAGCTGGTCTACAAAAAGTTCAAGAGCATATGCCTCTCTTAGTAGCCAAATTACAAGATTTTGGTATTACTACCAAAGCTACTAATGCAAGATTAGGACGTATCTCTATGCCTAGTGTTACCAATAATACTCAAGAGCGTAAACGAGAAGATGACAAGTCAACCTTAAACATAGATATATAGGAACTAAATTATGGCTAAAAAACAAAAACAAGCTATAGGCTTAAGCTATGATGAAATGGTAAATAAAGCCCCTATTATTAGTACCAAAGCTACTGATGATATGGCTCAAGCTGTAATTGATATGGCAAAAGAACTTGGTATTTATGTACATAAGGATGAAAATCTTTTAGCTCAATTAGATAAGTTAAAAGAAGGAGAGCAAGTGCCAGCTGAGCTCTTTACTATTATTGCCACCATCTTGTCCTTCTCTTACTTATTACAAGGTAAAACACCACAAATGTTCAAAAGAAAAGATGGCAGCATGGCTATCAATATTAAAACCTAACTTATTACATTCCTAATAAACTCTTTTCAAAATCATCAGTAGTGTTTGAACCTGCAGGTGTTGTTGGTACTGCATTTGCGGGAGTTTGATATGGATTATAATAATTATTAGTATCAATACCACATGGAGCAACATATTGTATATAGTCCTCACGCACTGGCAAAAGCACTAAATTAGGCTCCCTGCAGCCATCAGCAACAATCTGTCCTTTACTATTAAAATTAACAAACTTAATACCATCTGGACGTTTTAACTCAAGCGAATTGACACCTCTTTGCTTTAAATAAGCACCATATACAGCTAAAGCTCCTGAAGAACCATAAAGTCCTGTAGATTTATTATTATCAAAACCAACCCAAGTAGTAACTAACTCATCAAAATCAATACCTACAGACCAAGTATCTCTATTGTCATTTGTAGTACCAGTTTTTGATCCTATTTTAACATTAGGAAATTGTGCTCCTAAACGACGTCCAGTACCAGTACGAGTAGCTTCAATCATACCATATAAAGTTAAATAAGTATCACGAGGATCTAAGCTTCTAGGTTCTCTAGTATCTCCTCGCTCATAAATAATTCTATCATTTTTAACTATAGTTCTTAGAGTGGTTAAACTCTTATACACACCATCTGTAGCCATAGCAGCATATAATGAATTAAGCTCATAAGGAGTCAATTCTATAGCTCCTAATAATAAAGATGGGTAAAGCTTGAGATCTTTTTTCAAACCAGCATTTTTAAAAGTATTAACTACTTGCTTTAAACCTACTGTCATACCTATTTTAACGGTAGGAACATTAAGAGAGCGAGCCATAGCATTTAATACTCTAATTGATCCCCTAAACTTTTTATCATCATTTTTAGGAGACCAAATTTGACCATCAACAAGTCTTACACTAACAGGACTATCTTGTACAATATCACCTAAATGAAAACCACGATTAAAAGCGGTGTGATAAACAAAAGGTTTTGCTAAAGATCCTATTTGACGTCTTGCCTCTGTCACTCGATTAAAACCAGCATATTTAGTATTACGTGAGCCCACCACAGCACTAACTTCAGCAGTACGCCAAGAGCTAACAACCATTGCAACTTCAAGTCCTTTTTTACCTATTCTTTTTTCAATATTATTAAGCTCAGATGAAGCTGCCTGCTCTGCTGCAAATTGAGATTGCGGATCTAAACTTGAGAAGATTCTAATACCATTATCATCAAAAAAATCCTTACCAAAACGATCTTCAACCTCTAACTTCAATAAGCTGATAAAAGCTGGTGTTTTAGCATGATTAATTGCACCACGAGTAATAATATTTAAAGGTTTAGCACTTAAAGTTTGATATTCTTGCTCTGTAATATGGCCTCGATTTCTAAGTACTGCTAACACAACATTACGTCTTTCAATAGCTTTATCTGCATTACGCCAAGGATCATAATAAGAAGGTCCTTTAATTAAACCTACAAGTAAAGCCATTTGATCAAGAGTAAGTTCAGATACTGGCACACCAAAGTAGAAATAAGAAGCTAAACCAAAGCCATAAATACCAGCATTACCATTTTGACCAAGATAGATCTCATTCATATATGCTTCAAGGATTTGCTCTTTTGAGTATCTAAAATCCATGATCATAGCCATAATTACTTCTTTAAATTTTCTTGAATAGCTCTTAGTAGAGTTTAAAAAATAATTTTTAACTAATTGTTGAGTAATAGTACTGCCACCTTCAACTACTCTACCTGCTATCATATTTTTTACAAAGGCACGTCCTATAGCAAAAAAGTTTACTCCAAAGTGTGAATAATAGGCTCTGTCCTCAATTTCTATTAAAGTGGTAATGAGCATTTGAGGAACTTCACGTAACTCAATAAAAATTCTATCTTCTTTTGGCTCAACTTTATTAATTCTGTCTAGCAATACAGGATCCATACGCACATAAGCAAGCTCCTGCATAGTATCTGCATTAATAATTTTAGATACTCTTTTACCATTGAATTCAATTAAAAAAGATAATTTTTCTTCATCACCATCAGCAAAAGCAAAGGGCCTTTTAATAATTACGATACGATTTGTTTTATAGTTAACAGCATATTCACCAACATGTGTAGGATTTTCTGTTTGACGATACTTTAAAAGTTTAAGCTCATAAACCATTTGCTCTAAAGATAATCTTTGATCTGGATATAATTCTAAAGCACGAGAATAAACTACAGCTGGTAAAACCCACTTATCTTCAACTTCTTCATATTCACTATACACTACAGAACTAAAGTATAAAAAAACTAAACCCACAATACAGATCATAACAATAGCTGCTTTAATGGAAAATAAAGTTACAAACATCAAAGCACGTTTTTTAAAACTATTTTCCTTAATACTTTTAGTATATTCTGTATGTTCTGTAACAACTTGCTCTTGAAGTTGTTCTTGTGAATTCGTTTGGGTATATTCTAGATCCTTTGTACCTTCATCAAAACTATCTTGTTCTGTTGTTTCAACTTGTTCTTGCTTACTATTACTTGCTTTATTTTTACTACGAGATTTTATATGTTTATTGAATAAAAGATCTTCTTTCTCTACAGAGAAATCTTCAATAATAGTTTTATCCTGATTATCATCGTGTCTATCGTTATCTTTCATAACAAATTACTCAACTTTAGTATAAATTGCTTTATTACCATTGCAATTGTGATTGATATCCTAAGTAGTTTAAAGAGCAATTATAACAAAGCAGGAGCCATTTTTACATCGATAGTAATTATTTGTTTTAGTATCATTGTTTATTTTCAAATTTATTAATAGGAAAACTAATGCTAATACAAGTACCCTTACCTACTTCACTATCAACCTTAATTTTACCTCTATAATATATAGTAACTCTCTTAACGATAGATAAACCCAAACCTGTACCTTTAGCTTTTTTGACTTGAGGTTGGGAGCTTCTATAAAAACGCTCAAATACTCTTTCTATATCATCAGAAGCTATACCTATACCACTATCTTCAACTTCAATAACATAATGCTTATCTGTAGTAATTAAATTAACATAGATACTGCCGCCTTCAACATTATACTTAATAGCATTATCAATTAAATTATATAAAAGCTCATAAAAGAATCTGTAAATAGCTTTAACTACAATATCATTGTGATCAATTTGAATTTTAATATTTTTAGCATTCAAAGCAATTTCTACACTTTTAACAATATCAAAACACATAGAACGCAATGAAAATACTTCATCTGCAAATCTATTATTACCCTCATCTAAAGAAGATAAAAAGATAATATCATCAATTAAATTTAATAAAATATTGCCTTGATTTTTAATATTAGCACCAAATTTAACAATATCCTCAGTTTTAACCATTTGATTTTCAATTAGCTCAGCATAACCAATAATGGATTGCAATGGTGTTTTTAGCTCATGTGATACATTAGCACTAAATTCTTGACGATATTTCTCAGCAAGTTTTTTAGCTGTCACATTAATAATTAAAATGGCAAAACCAATAATTTTATCATCAACTTTAATCTTGTTAAAATAATAAGTTAAAATACGATTATGTAATGTAATATCTACACTTTTTTGCACAAAACTTATTTTATTTTTCTTACTGAAAACTTTTTTTATAGTAGGAGAATCATCTAATTCAAATAAATTTTTACCCACAAAATTATCTTGTGTTTTATAAAATTTTAAAGCTGCTTTATTAATTGATATAATATTAAAGTCTTTATTAACAACAATTAAACCTTCTTTCATATTATTAGTAATAGTTTTAATTTCATTATGTTGTTGTTTAAGACTAAAAAATTGACTTTTAATTTGCTCTTGTTGTGTTTTAATTTTTAAGATTAAAGGTTTAAGCTCATCATAAACTCGATCTAAATTAATATTATCTAAATTTAAACCCACTAATGGCTCTATAACCTTAAAAGCTAAATTACCTGCAATAAAGATTACAATTACAGCTAAAATTAAGAAAAAGCCCAAGCTTGTCAATACTGTAATATTGATATAAGAAAATATGGTATCTACAGACTTTGAAACACGCAACACATTACCATTGTCTAAAACTTTAGCATAGTATATATGCTGTTGACCTAATGTATCTGAAAAGCGCATACTAAAATTGCTGCCAACAGCTTTAGCATTAATAAATTCTATTCTATCATTATGACTTGCTAATTTGTCTTGTGTTTTATTATCAAAAACAATATTACCATCGTAATTAATAATAGTTACTCTATAGTCTACTAATTTTAAATACTCATAGCCTTTCTCATCTAATAGAGTCTGATCTTTTACTAAACTATCAGCATAAGTTATTAAACTATCTTTAGCATCATTGTATACAAGCAAATAACCTATATAAGCACAAAATAAAGCTACAATAAAGAAAGTTGCAATAGCTGTAATATAAATATATTTAAAGATTTTTTTACGCACTTAAAGTTCTACCTTGTAGCCAATACCTCGTACTGTCTTAATTATATTCTCATAAGGACCTAGCTTTGTTCTAAGTGAGCGTACATGAACATCTAGACTACGTGAAAAACTATCTATATTATCATTCCATACGCTTTTAATTAAAGTATCACGAGAATATACACGCCCTACATGACTACATAACATAAATAATAATTGATATTCTTTATTAGTAAGATTAATTATATCACCATCTACACTTACAGTGTGTTTATCATCATCAATACTAATTCCTGCACAAGTAATTAATTTTGGATTTTTATTAGTACTACAGCGTCTTAATACAGCTTTAACTCTAGCAACCATTTCCATAACTGAAAAAGGTTTAGTTAAATAATCATCAGCACCATTATCTAAAGCTTCTATTTTTTCAATTTCACTATCTTTTGCTGTAGCCATAATCACAGCAATATCACGTGTTTTAGGATTTGTTTTTAATTTTTTTAAAATCTCAAAACCATCCATATCTGGCAGCATGACATCTAAAATAATCAGTTTAGGTTTATTAACATTTAATTGAGCAAAAAAAGAGCTAGCATCAGAAAAACCTAAAGCTTGTAATTGCATAGTATTTAAAGTATAAATAACCAATTCTCTAATACTATTGTCATCTTCAACACAATAGATCATGCTAACTCCTTACGTTATTAACTAACCTGCTCTTTGATATAGCTTGCAATATTACAGATATGATCGCCTATGCGTTCTATATATTTTGCTAACATATACAAGTCAAAAGCACAATCATTATCATCTTTAACTTTAATGTGATCGATCAGCATTAGCTTAACATCAACTAGATTCTTGTCAAGCACATCATCTTGCTGATATATATTATTAGCCATAGTTACATTTTGCTCTGTATAAGCCTGCATGGCATTATCAAGCATCTTAGATGCATGATTGAGCATGGTTATAATAAATTCTCTTTCTTTGCTAAAACCAATAAAACTAATTTCACTGATAATTTTATTAATATCTGCAATATGATCGCCTATACGCTCAAAATCTTTAACCATCTTTGATGCCACATTAACTTGGACAAGATCAGATGATACTGGCTGCTCATGCAGAATTATAGTTAAGGCCAAATGCTCAATATCTCTTTGTTTGGCATTAATAACCACATCATTGTCAATAAGCTGCATAGCTTGTACTTTATCATCATTAGTTAAGACACTAATGGTATTAATTAAAGCTTTCTTACATAACTCTGACATTGCTATGTGCTCATCATTTAATTGCTTGAGCATTGCATCTAACTTACTACGCATTAACCAAATCTCCCTGTTACATAATCTTTTGTTTTTTGATTCTTTGGTTTGGTAAAAATAGTATCTGTATTATCACATTCAATTAAATCACCTAATAAGAAAAAGGCAGTATCATCAGCAATACGCAAGGCTTGCTGCATATTGTGAGTTACTATAATAATTGAATAATCCTTTTTAAGCTCTAAAGCTAATTCTTCTATTTTTGAAGTAGAAATAGGATCTAAAGCAGAAGTTGGTTCATCCATTAATAAAACATCAGGCTTAATAGCTAAAGCTCGAGCTATACATAATCTTTGCTGTTGACCACCAGATAAAGACGTAGCTGATTTTTTGAGTCTATCTTTAACCTCGTCAAAAATAGCTGCACTAGTTAAAGATTGCTCAACAATTTCATCTAAAATAGCTTTTTTCTTAATACCTTGTAATCTTGGTCCATAAGCAATATTGTCATAAATACTCATTGGAAATGGATTTGGTCTTTGAAAAACCATACCAATTTTTGTTCTTAAATCACATAAATCAATATCTTTATTTAGAATATTTTGTCCATTGTAAAAAATCTCACCTGAGTATTTAGCACTATCTACAAGGTCATTCATGCGGTTTAATGTCTTAATAAAACTTGATTTTCCACAGCCTGATGGACCAATTAAAGCAGTAATAGCATTTTTCTTCATGCTCATATTTATATTTTTTAAAGCATGGTGATTGCCATAATATAAATTAAAATCCTTAACTTCAAAAATATGCTCTGACATATAATATATCCACTATTTATTACGTATAATTTAATTAGAAAGTTAAAACCTATCTCTTATATTAGAATTATTTTTTAGATATATAATTACCTAAAAAAGTTGCTAACACATTTATAACTAAGCTCATAATTAATAAAATTAATGCTATAACAAATGATACATCAAACTCACCTTGTTCTTTAGCATAAACATATAATGCTACTGTTAAGCTTGAACCAGCTGAACTTAAACTATCAATATAACCATGTAATGTATGAGCAAAACCTGCGGTGAAAAGTAAAGCTGCAGACTCACCTAACATTCTGCCTATAGATAAAATACAACCATTGATAATGCCATAACTGCAGCTAGGAATTAAGATAGTTCTTATCATATAAAACTTACCAGCACCTAGAGCAAATGAGCCTTCTTTATATCCAACATCTACTGTTTTTAAACTTTCTTGTGTGGTTCTGATAATAATAGGTAAATTCATAATAGCTAAAGTTAAAGAACCAGCTAAAATAGATGTTTGCAATGAGAAAAATTGTACGAAAACGAGCATACCTACTAAACCATAAATAATTGAAGGTATTCCAGCTAAAGTCTCAATAGCATACTCAATAACCTTAATCAATACTTTAGATTTAGCATACTCATTTAAATAAATAGCTGCACCTACACCAAAAGGTAACACCACAATTACAGATGTAAAGATAAGATAAACAGTATTTAAAATATCCGGTAAAATACCTATAGTATCGTTAATATAGCTTGGCTTGCTAAAAATTATGTCATAACTTACATGGGGAATAGCATTTATAAAAATGTAAACCACCATAAAAATAATACAAGTTAGGGTAAAAGCCATACAAATAAGCATTAAGCTTTTAAAAAATAAAGCATAAGTATTTCTGTAAGTACTATTCTTCATTTATTTTCTTTGGCCTCTTTTTAAGATGAAATTAAAACTTGCATTAATAGTTAAAATAAATACAAACAAAACTAAAGCTATTGAGAATAAAGCCTCTTTTTGTAAACCTTGTGAATAAGACATTTCAGATGCAACAGCTGAAGTTAAAAATCTTACAGATTCAAACAAGGCTGGCATATTGCTGGCATTTCCTGAAACCATCATCACAGCCATAGCCTCACCAATAGCTCTACCTACACCTAATACAAAAGCTGCAGCTATACCACTTTTAGCAGCAGGTACAATTACTTTAAAATATGTTTCAACCTCATTAGCACCTAAAGCTAAAGAACCTTCTATATATTGTTTTGGTACTGCTTCTAGAGCCACAATTGATACTTTAATAATAGAAGGTAATATCATTAATGCTAAAACTAAAATAGCAGCAAGAAGACTTGCTCCATCTGGTAAGTTAAATAATTCCTGTAAAAAAGGAACTAATACCAACATACCAATAAAACCAAAAATTACTGAAGGGATGCCACTTAAAAGATCAATTAAACCAATACAAAAAGTTTTAAGTTTCTTTGATACAAAAAAACTCAAATATATAGCACAAAAAAAACCTATAGGCATACCTAATAATAAAGCTGCTAAAGTGCCATATAATGAAGTTAGGATAAAAGGTAAGATACCAAATTGAGGGTTTTGAGCAGTAGATGCCCATGTATCATTAAAAATAAAATCAAAAAAACCTATTTTTATAATACCAGGTAAACCTGCTAATAATAAATATACACAAATTAAGGTAACTAGCAGAATATTTAAAGTACCTAAGGTAAAAAAAGCACCATGTGCTACTTTTTCTTGTAAATTAGACTTACTATTAATCACATATTTCATAGCTTGCGCCTTAAAAAGAGGACTTTGTCCTCTTTTTACATAAAGGTGTTAATTACTTTGCTTAAAATCAACTACTTATGTTTGTTTTTTGAGGTAGCTTAATCCGTTATACAGATTAATATTGTTATTATTATTTCTTGCTAGCTGGAACTACGCCTATTTTTAAAATTAACTTACGTGCATCCTCTGAAAATACATAATCAACAAAGGCTTGATCTAAATCTGATAGTTTTTGTTGTTTTGAGGTAACGAAAACAAAAGGTCTTTGTAAGGTATATTTACCTTCCTCAATGCTTTGCTCTGAAGGTGTAACACCATTAATATTTAGAGTTTTTACTTTCTTTGAACTAGCAGCAAAAGATATATAACCTATAGCATTTTTATTTTGTGATACAGTTGTTAGTACGTCACCAGTAGAGGTTAATTCTTGTCGATATTGACACATATCTTTAGTACCAGTTGCACTCTCAAAGCCATCACGAGTACCTGAACCTGCTTCACGTCCAATTAAAACAATAGGTCTATCCTCATAACCTAACTCTTTCCAAGAAGTAATTTTGCCTGTAAAGATATCTTTAATTTGTTCTGTAGTTAAATTAGAAACATTGTTATCCTTATTTACTACTAAAATAATACCATCATAAGCTACAGTGGTAGCATTTAACTGCTCAAGCTCTTTTGTCTTTAAAGCACGGCTTGATAAACCAATATCAGTTCTGCCTTCTAAAACTGCAACGATACCAGCACCTGAGCCTGTTGGATTGTAGGTAAATTTAACACCATCATTCTTGTTTGTAAAATCTTCACCTAAGATACCAATAAATTTTTCCATAGAAGTTGAGCCATCAGTGGCAATAGTTTTATCCTCAAAAGCATAAGCTTGTGAAAATAAAGTACAGGATACTAATAATGTTGATACCAAAGCTTTTAATTTCATACTATTTTATCCTTTTAAATTAAACTGATTAATTGCTAATGTTAATTGATTATTTATTATTGTTATTTATTATGGTTGGCATTGTAATAAATGTAAGTAAAATCAAAGCAAAGCAAATGTTAAATTTATGTAAAGTGTTAATTTTTTCTATTATCTAATTGATTTTTAATAAAATTTAAATTAAATAAAATTAAATATTAAGTTAATATGTGAAATTTTATGTAAAATTAAAGCTAATACACAAAAATAAAATAATTTATTGCTAAATTTTAACCTAGGTAGCATTTTTTAGCTTGTAAGCTTGGAAAAAAAAATAGATAATCTTAGCCTTGAGTTATTAAGTTATATACAACACATATTGCTATAGCTTTTAAGCTATATTGCTTAATTCTTAATTAAGGGAAAAAAATATGGATAATAAAAACGAAACAATCAAAGACAATAACATGGCATCACAAGCAGCCTCATTAGAGTCATTAGGACCTTTAGCTATAGCAGGTGTACAGCCATATCAAGAAAAAGCTGGTGAAGAATATATGAATGATGCTCAAAAAGAGCACTTTTATAAAATTCTTACTGCCTGGAGAGATCAATTACGTAATGAAGTTGATAGAACTGTAGTCCATATGAAAAATGAGGCAGCAAACTTTCCTGATCCTGTTGATAGAGCATCTCAAGAAGAAGAATTTGCTCTTGAATTGCGTGCTCGTGATAGAGAGCGTAAACTTATTAAGAAAATTGAAAAGACTTTAGCTAAACTTAAAAATGATGAATTTGGCTATTGCGAGCAATGTGGTATTGAAATTGGTATTAAGCGTCTTGAAGCAAGACCTACTGCTGATTTATGTGTGGACTGCAAGGCCTTAGCTGAAATTAAAGAAAAACAATTAGAAGGCTAACACATGTATATTGGGCGTTTTGCCCCTAGTCCTAGTGGTCATTTACATTTTGGCTCCTTAGTAACAGCTATAGGCTGTTATTTAAGGGCTAAAAGTTTAAATGGTAAATTTATAGTGCGCATTGAAGATATTGATACACAAAGATGTTCAAGTGACAATGCGCAAAGTATTATTACATCATTACAAAATATCTCTCTATACTCTGATGAACCTATAGTCTATCAAAGTCACAGACATAAAATTTATCAAAAATTTTTAGATTATTTAATTGCTAAAGACTATACCTATAATTGTCAATGTACTAGAGCTCAGTTAAAACAAAGACCTTGTCCTTGTGAACATTTGCAATTGCAAGGTAACGGTCCTTACAATATTTGTTTTAAAGCAAATTTATTTATGAGTGATTATTTTGAGGATAAACTTTTAGGTACAATTAAGCGTCAAAATGATGCACAATTACAACATGTAGTATTAAAACGTAAGGATAATATCTTTGCTTATAACTTATGTGTAGTATGTGATGACATTTTACAGAATATCACAGAAGTTGTACGTGGCTTTGATTTACTTAATATGACTTTTGTACATTTAGCTTTGTACAAAGCTTTAAATCATCAAGCTCCAGACTTTTTACATCTGCCTTTAGCTATAAATGAGCAAGGTGTTAAATATTCTAAACAAAATCATGCTAAAGCTGTGATATTAGAGAAAAATAGCCAACAAGTACTTAAAGAAGTTTTATGCTTTTTAGATCAAAATATTTTGGATCTTGATTTTAGTCAATCTTGCGACTCTATTTTAAAACAGGCTAGTTTAAATTTTAAACTAGATAAAATAGCACATCACTCTAAAGTCTTTATTTACTAAATTTAAATTATATTTGCTATAATTAGGCTCAATCTACATAACAATGAAGGTACTAACATTGGATTTTAATAATATATCAAAACAGCTTGAAAATGCTAAACGTAAAAATAGCTCACGAGTTATTTTAACTAGTAAACAGCATCAAATTAATACTAATCTAATTAGTAATAATGCTATACATACAGTTACAAAATTAGTAAAAGCGGGCTACAAAGCTTATATAGTAGGTGGTTGTGTACGTGATCTTTTGCTTGGACTTAAACCAAAAGATTTTGATGTATGCACAAATGCGACACCTGAACAAATTATTAAAGTATTTTCCAATGCTAATGCTAATATTATTGGTCGTCGCTTCAAAATAGTACATATAAAGTTTTCACATGAAATTATTGAAGTTACTACCTTTCGTCGTGATAGTAAAAAAACTAGTGGCTATGAGCGTAAAAAAAGCAGTACAGGTATGTTACTTGTAGATAATGCTTATGGTAATAATATACAAGATGATGCTATGCGTCGTGATTTTACCATCAATGCACTCTATTATGATGTTATTAACAATGAAATAATCGACTTGCACCATGGCCTTTATGATTTAATGAACAAAAAGATCAATATGATAGGTGATGCAACAACACGTTATCAAGAAGATCCTGTTAGAATTATTAGAGCCTGTCGTTTTGCTGCTAAATTAAATTTTAGTATTGAACAAAAAACTTTAGCTGCTATTGAACCTTGCTTACCATTACTAAAAGACATTTCACATGCTCGTATGTTTGAAGAAGTAGTTAAACTATTTTTATCTGGTCATGGTCAAGATAGTCTAAAAATAGCTATTAGCATAAACTTAATACCATATATTTTTCCACCTCTTGAAGAGCTCTATAAAAATAGCGTTTATCAAAACTTTCTAGCTAATGCCTTACATAATTCTGATGTGCGTGTAAAAGAAAACAAACCTAATCTAACTAGTTTTTTCTTTGCTATCATGTTATGGGGTGCATTCTTAACTCAATTGCAAAAGAATCAAAATTTACTTGAAGGTGATATTAGCAATCATCAAAAACAAATTGAACCTATCATTAAAAATATTATTTTAAGACAAAATAAAGCTACTTTACTATCTGAAGAAACCATAAATAAAATTACTAATATATGGTTTACACAGATTAACTTAATTAAGATAGCAAATAATATTGATTCAATTGAGAATTTCTATAAGCATAAGAATTTTAGAGCTAATTATGACTTTTTAGTTCTACGAACCAAACTTGAGCCATTAATGAATCATATAGTTAAGATTTTTGAGCCATATGATGCAAAAAGCTTACTATTAACTCAAGATAAATATGATAAAAAAAGAAAGCGTCTTGATAAGCGTTTAAATGACCGTATGTTAGTACTTGTTAAACGCAGCCTTAAATTGCATGGTATTAATCTTAATAGTAAAAAAGGCTCTGAAATCCTAAAAAGAGCTGAAGATTGGCGTAAACACTTAGGTCTTGATGATGCATAATGTCTATATTAGTATAGGCTCAAATTTAGGAGATAGCCTAACTACCATAAAATCTGCAATTTCTCAGCTTAAATCATTTTGCTCTGAGGTTAAAGTTTCTTCTTTTTATAGAACTAAACCTGTATTGTATTTAGATCAAGCTGATTTCATCAATGCTATGATTTATATACAAACAAAACTAGAGCCATATGAGCTTTTAGCTAAATTGCAAGAAATTGAGCTTCTATATAAAAGACAAAGAATAATACGCTATGGTCCACGCACTTTAGATCTTGATATCATTTTATTTGATGATCTTATAATTACTGAAGATAAATTATGTATACCACATGCAAGAATGCATGAGCGAGCTTTTGTCTTAGTACCTTTGTGTGAGCTCAATGCAAATTTATATATAAGCAAATACCAAAAAAACGTAACTGAGCTTAAAAACATGTTAAGTTACAACGAATTAGCTGGTGTAATTAAACTTTAAAGCCTATTGAATCAATAATTAGGATCAATAATGTGTAAAGCAAATATAAAATTAATTGTAGGTCTTGGTAATGTTGGAGCTAAATATGAACATACAAGACATAACATGGGTGTTGATTTATTAGAAAAACTTGCAGATAAATACCATTTACAACTTAATCTTGAGAGCAAGTTTTTTGGACTAACAGCAAGAGGCAATATTAAAGATAATGATGTTAGACTGCTCTTTCCTACAACTTATATGAATGAAAGTGGCAGAGCAGTTGCTGCTATGTGCAACTTTTATCGTATAGCTGCAGATGAAGTTCTTGTTTTACATGATGAAATGGATCTAAATCCTGGAGCTTTACGTTTAAAATTTGGTGGTGGTCTTGCTGGACATAATGGATTGCGCTCAATCTCAGCATGCCTTGGAGGTAGTCTAAACTTTTATCGCTTAAGAATAGGTATTGGTAAAGCCTCAAATAAAGACACTTTAAACTTTGTGTTATCAAAACCAAGTGTAGATGAAAGTTGTCTTTTAAATCAAGCTTTTGATCATGCTATAGCTGGTATTGAACTTTTACTTACTGATAAGGTTGCTAAAGCAACCTCATATATCAACAGTTTTAAATAATGTGTGGAGAAAATTATGGGTTTTAATTGTGGTATTGTTGGATTGCCAAATGTAGGTAAATCAACTTTATTTAACGCTTTAACTAAAGCTGCAATCAGTGCTGAAAACTTTCCATTTTGTACTATCGAACCAAATACAGGTATTGTAGCTGTACCAGATCCTAGACTTGATCAAATTGCTGCTATTGTAAAACCACAAAAAATTGTACCTACTACTATGGAGTTCGTGGATATTGCAGGTTTAGTAAAAGGTGCATCAAAAGGTGAAGGCCTTGGTAATCAATTTTTGATGAATATTAGAGAAACTGATGCTATTGCTCATGTTGTTAGATGTTTTGAAGATGAAAATATCATCCATGTTAATGGTAAAGTAGATCCAATAGCAGATGTTGAAGTTATTGATACTGAGCTTGCTCTTGCTGATCTTGAAGTTTGCGATAAAGCTCTATCAAGACTTGAAAAAAGAGCCAAAACTGGTGGAGATAAAGAAGCTTTAGCCCAAGTTTTAGCATTAGAAAAGTGTAAACCTGCTTTAGAGGCAGGAAAAATGCTGCGTAATGTAGAATTTACTCCTGAAGATTTAAAAGCTATGCGTGGTTTTAACTTTTTAACATTAAAACCAATTATGTATATTGCAAATGTTAGTGAAGACGGTTTTAGCAACAATCCTTTTTTAGATAAACTTGAAGAATACGCCAAAAAAGAAGGTTCTATTGTTGTGCCTGTATCTGCAGCTATTGAGGCTGATCTTGCCTCAATGGAAGAAGCAGATAGACTTGAATTTATGCAAAGCATGGGTCTTGAAGAGCCTGGACTTAATCGTGTAATTAGAGCCGGTTACAAACTTTTAAATTTACAGACCTTCTTTACTGCAGGTGTTAAAGAAGTACGTGCTTGGACTGTTAAAGTAGGAGCTAGTGCTCCACAGGCTGCTGGTAAAATTCACTCTGACTTTGAACGTGGCTTTATTCGTGCTCAAACTATTGCTTTTGATGATTTTATTAAGTACAAAGGTGAGGTTGGGGCTAAAGAAGCTGGCAAATTACGCTCAGAAGGCAAGGATTATATAGTACAAGATGGTGATATCTTTGAATTTTTATTTAATGTTAAATAATTAAATCTAATCTAGCTTAAGTGTAATTAGCTAAAAATAATCTAATTATACTTAGGCTTTTTAATTCCCTACTATTTACTAACTTTATTTAAAATAATATATAAAATATCCTTAATTTATTTAATTTATTTTAAATTTACACACAAAACAAAGCTAAAAATTAAACTATAGATTTTGATAAATTGCCATTAATACAGTTACAATAAAAAAATCTACTACACACAAAAAGTTATCTGTAATTATTATATTTGCTTTAAGTAACTTACTTGACATTAAACCTAATTTTGTATAATTTTATATCTATATAGATATAATCCTGTATTAATGGTAAATGTTATGAGTAAAATCTTCTCTAACTATCGCTTAAATTTTCTTTCTATAATCATATTTTGTATTATAGCTTTTGTTGCTTTTTTCTTACTAGAGATAGATTAACTCTTGATATTAATAAATTAAATACGTCTATTAGTAATTTTTTAGCTACCCAAGAAAATTTAGATAAGCAAAAAATGCAAAGTGATTTTACTAATTTTACTAATAAAATCATACAAATTGAAAAACTCTCTTTGAATACTCAATGGCTGCAAGATGTTTTTAATAAATCACTAATTACTAGTGCTAGTGCAAACTTGGGTCATTTCATTGTTCATAATGGTAAAGTCTATTCACAAGACAATAATATACAATATTTAAGTGATATTCAAAATTTAAATTGGTATAAAAAACTTATAGTAAATAAAGATAAATATATTTATAGTTAAATTTATTATGATAAAAATAATAATAAAATCATAACTATAGCAACACAATTAGCTATTGGAGCACAGATTATATACTATGATTATGTCAATAAATATAATTTAGGTTTAGCAGTACATAGAGATTATCTTGCTAAAGGACGCCCTCAATTTTGGAATATTATGACTAATTTTAGTTATAAATTTTAAGCTACAAATAAAATGAGGATCCAAAATTGCGATCCTCACCTACTCCTTATATTGTATAAACCTTTTAGAGTGTAGACTTATTAATAATAAATAAATCAGCCTGTGTTTGCTCTAATACAAGCTCAGAAGCTGTTGAATCAATAGATCCTAATAAACCTGTTTCACTAGCTATACCCATACATATCATGCGTGCATTTAATTTTTGAGCTAAACGAGGAATTTCATCATCTACTCTACCCTCTAACACATGGCAGTTCTCAATATTAATGCCATGCTTTTTAGCAAATTCATACATAATTTGATGATGTACTGAAAGTCTGCTTGGATCCTTACCTATGACACCGCTCATTGAAGTTTTTGCTGACATATATCCACGATTTAAAGGTGATACACAATTTGCTACATGTATTTGACCATTAAATTTATCAGCAAAAGACTTTGCTTTTGCTAAAAGAACTTCATCTAAATCTTGTTCATGCTTAGCTTCTTCAAAATCAATAGCTATAATGATAGCTTTGTCTCTAACTACAGAAGCATTTGCGGATTTAACTACTAATAGTGGAATTTTAATTGAACGCATAATGTTACTATCAATAGTAGATACAAAAAGATCTTTAATAGTATTACGCTTATTAGCTGAAATTACAGCTAAATTATAGTTACCACTAGAAGCCTCTTCATTAAAGGCTATAGGTACCTTATTATTAAAGACAATCTTAACATTAAAATGTTTAATGCTAGGATATTTTTCTATAATACTTAAGATTTCTCGATTTGTGGTTTGTCGTATTGTATCTTTAGTAACCTCAGTAAACTCGTGGATTACACGCATAACAACAACTTCAATATCAGGAAGAAAACGAGCAAATTCAGCTACTCTATCTAAAGCTATTTGTGTTGTGCCAGGCTTTAATAGCACCAAAATTCTGTAATGATCACTCATTCTAACCCCTCCTGCTATTTAACTTTTTACTTATTAGATAATTTCATTATACATATAAATATTTTTGCTACGTTTGTCATGTATCACAAAAATACTACTATATTATATTGGTGTCTTGTTTTTGTGCATTATTGAATCTTTATTAGTATGGTATTTACTTTTGACTATTATTTTAGGTATATAAGATAAATCAATAACTATCTAAAAACATAGGTTTTTAAAATGAAAACAATCAGCTTTAAGCATGTACAATTTAAAGTTAAAGATAATTTATTTGTTAAAATTAATGATTTGACTCTGGAAAATAATGAGCTTTTAGTACTAATAGGAGCTAATGGCTCTGGCAAAACCTTACTAGCAAAAGCCCTACATCAACAGTTTGAATGTGTACAAGGTGATATATCAACAAAATATACTAGTGCTTTAGTGTCATTTGAAGATCAACAACAACTTTTTGCTGATGATTTTGAACTTAGAAACTCAGATACTGCTTCAGATGAAGAGTTAAATGGCATTAGTGTAGCAAGCTTATTTAGCAGTACAAATAATGATTTACAAACACAAGTTATAAAAGCTTTAAATATTGATGTACTGCTTACTAAAACAATAAGACAACTATCAGGCGGTGAAGGCAGACGTGTATTAATTGCTAAAGCTTTATGCCAACAACCAAATCTATTAATTTTAGATACCCCATTTGATGCTTTAGACATAAGTTATAGACAAAAATTACTTGATATTGTTCAATATATCCATAACAACCTATCTACTAAAATTGTCTTAATTGTTAATCGTAAAGAAGAAATACCATCTTGCTGTACTAACCTTGGTGTAGTTGAAAACTTAAGTATAATAAAGCTTGATAGCTATAACAAAATGATACAAGATGATGATGTAAACACCTTATTATATATTAAAGACTTACCAGACATTATGCTACCTAAAGCTCCTAACACTGCTGAATTTAAAACAGATAGTGAAGGAAATGTCTTTAGTTTAAATAATATTAATATAAGCTATGATAGACCTATTATTAAAAACTTTAGTTTTAGTCTTAAACAGGGTAAACATGTTTTAATTACTGGTGAAAATGGTGCTGGTAAATCTACTTTAATTTCCCTAATTACAGGTGATAACCCTTTAGTATATACAAATGATGTATGTGTATTCGGATATAAAAGAGGTAATGGTGAAAGTATTTGGGATATCAAAAAACATTACGGACAAGTAAGTGCTGCTCTGCATTTAGATTATAGAGTAAGCAGCAGTGCTTTAAATGTAGTACTTTCTGGTCTTTACGATTCAATTGGTCTTTATACACAAGTAGGAGATAATGAAAAAGCTATTGCTATGCAATACCTAAAATTATTAAATTTGCAAAGTAAAGCTAGCAGTCCTTTTAATCAATTATCATTTGGACAACAAAGGCTTTTACTTATAGCAAGAGCTTTGATTAAACAACCAGCTCTTTTAATTCTAGATGAACCTTTGCAGGGTTTAGATCCTATAGCTAGAGCTATGGTCAAATCTTATATCAATTACTTTATGCAGCATAGTAAGACTAGTATTGTCTTTGTATCTCATCATAAAGAAGATATACCAAAAGGTTTTGATTATGAAATTAACTTTGTAAAACAAAGCACAAAACCTCTACTTTATGATATTCAAATAATCCAAACTAAACATAGCTAAGCTTTATGGCAAAGCTTATGCTTTGCCATAACTAAATTTAAGATCTGACTAAATAATCACCATTTAGTACATATTGATAGGTTGTAAGTTCTTTTAACCCCATAGGGCCTCTTACATGCAGTTTTTGTGTAGAAATTGCTACTTCACAGCCAAAACCAAATTGACCACCGTCACTAAAGCGAGTTGAAGCATTAACATAGACACAAGCACTTGATGCATGGTTAACAAAATAATTAGCATTAGTTATATTATTAGTTAATATAGCATCTGAGTGACATGCATTATGCTCACACATAAGCTCTACAGCAGCTTTAACATCTTCAACAACTACACATGACATATTTAAACTTAACCACTCAGTATCTAAATCTTGTTCTTGTAATCTAACTAAGTACTCATAGTCTTTAAATAAATCATAGCATTTATCACAAGCATGAACATAAACTTGATGATTTTGCAGATGTTGCTTTAATTTTTCAATAAACTTATCTGCTATATTTTGATGTAGGATTAAAGTATCTAAAGCATTGCAGGCAGATGGTTTTTGAAGCTTAGCATTAAGAATAATTTCTATAGCCTTATCTAAAGAAGCACTTTCATCAACAAAGATATGAGATATACCAAAACCACCTGTAATTACAGGCACAGTTGCATTCTCAAGACAAAATCTTTGTAGTTTTTGACCACCACGTGGAATAATTAAATCAATGTATTGATCAAGTTTTAATAACTCTTTTAAGTTATCCCTATCACTATCTTCAAGTAAACTTGCTATATTTGTGTCAAGATTATGTTTAGCTAAAGCTTGTTTGATACAATCAAATAAAGCTTTGTTAGTTAAAATAGCCTCTTTGCCACCTTTTAAAATAAAACAATTGCCAGATTTTATACATAATGTAGCTATATCAATAGTAACATTAGGACGAGACTCATAAATAACAGCAATTACTCCAAAAGGAACTCTTTTTTTTACTATATTTAAATTAGACTCTACTTTATAACCTTGTAAAATTTCACCGACAGGATCTTCTAAAAGGATAACCTTACTTACTCCATCAACAAGCTCTGCAAAATTTTTATCATTTAGAGTTAATCTATCTACCATTGCACTTGCTAAATTAGCTTGTTTAGCTTTTAGTACATCTTTAGCATTCTGCTCTAAAATTAACTCTTTGTTATCAAGCAATAAAGTCTTTAGTGTTAATAATAAAGCATTTTTTTGCTGTGTTGTTAAATTTTTCATCACAGCACTTGCTTTATGAGCAGCTTGAGCTATCTGTTGTATTAGCATAATTATTTCCTTACTATCATATCATCACGATGTATAACTACACTACCATGAGAAAAACCTAAAGTAGTGATAATATCGGTAGATTTTAGTCCCTTAATTCTTGCTATATCTTCCATATTATAACGAGTAATACCTCTTGCTATACTTGTACCTTCTTCATCTTTAATACTTAGCATAGCTCCTCGCTCAAAACTACCGCCTACTGCTTTAATACCACTTGGAAGCAAAGATGATCCCTTATGTAAAATTGCTTCTTTAGCACCATTATCTACAATTACATATCCTTTATCAACTGTAGCAATTTCGAGCCAAGTTTTACGAGCTAAATCTGCTCTAGTTTTAGCTTTAAAATAAGTACCACGACCAATACCTGCTACTAAATTTAATAAATTATCAGTATCTTGACCATTTGCAATAATTAAGTTAATGCCAGCATCTGTACATTTTTTAGCTGCTAAAACTTTTGTGTACATGCCACCAGTACCTAAAGAGCCAGCTTGAGATGATTGCAGAGATTGTATAAGTGTATTATCAATAACATCTACTTGCTCTATAAGCTTAGCATTCTTATTGCTGCGAGGATCACTATCATAAAGACCATCTTGATCAGTAAGTAAAATTACGCTATCTGCATTAGCTAAAATACCAGTAATAGCAGCAATGTTATCATTATCACCTATCTTAATTTCACTGATAGATACAGCATCATTTTCATTGATAATAGGTATGACATCATTGTCTAATAAATTTTCTATAAGTTCTCTTGCGTTTAAATAGCGCTCTCTATTTTCAAGATCAGCTCTAGTAAGCAACATTTGACCAATTTTAATATCATATATGCTAAATAAACTGTCATACACCGCCATTAAGCGGCCTTGACCTACAGAAGCCAGCATTTGCTTATCACCTATAGAGCTAATACTAAAGTTTGTAAATAGCTCCTTACCAGCTGCAACAGCTCCTGATGATACTAAAATTACTTGTAATCCTTTTTGTTTTAAAGTGGCTATAGCTCTGACAAGCTCTAGCATATGAGCTTTATTTAAATGCGTACTCTTATTCGTTAAAGTGCTAGTACCAACCTTTATAACTATTCTTGAGTTTAGCATATATAATATTTTATCCTTTTAATGTGTTGACAAAGAAATCTGCTATATCTTTTAAAATATATTTAAAGCCATTTGAAAAATCAGCATCTTTATATTTATTTAAACTAGAGTTTTTAAAAGCATTCAAAACTAAATTGGTATCTGCTTTTAATAAATTAGAAGCCTCTAGACTTAAACATAGTAAAGGAATATTTGATTTAGCTGAAACTGAAATAAGCCCTTGTCTTTTTAAAGATAAAGCTTGCATTTGAGGAACAATAGTATCCCAACTTGAAGCATCAAGTCCCATACGATTAGCTATTGAAGAACGCTGACATAATGGTAATTGATTTAAGATATTTTGATCAGTAAAGAAACTATCAATAGCAGGATTAACTAAGCATAAGGATTTTATTTTATTTGGGTTTAAAATAGCATAACGTGTAGCTAAAGTACCACCAATATGAAAACCTAATACACCTATTCTACAATGGTCTAAATATTTAATATTTTCTTTAATATGCTCATATAAAGCAACTAGTATATCTGATGAATCAATGCTTAAATTAAGCTTAGAGCTTGAATTCATACCAGGCATATCAATAATAATAAGACCAATGCCATTTAATCTTAAATTATCATAAAAAAATCTAAAGAAATCTGTTGAATTTTGCTCATAGGTTGATAATAACACTACTACAGGATATACATCTTTTTTATCAGGCACATGCACATGTGCTTGTACTTTATTATCATTTACTTTAAATGAGATGTACTCATAAAACACATCGTTTTCACTTTCAAACATTAATCTATAGGCATTACGTGATAATAAAGAAGCCTCATACGCTAGATCATCACCTCTTAAATTAGGACTTGCAGCAATAGCAAAATAACGAGCAGCCATTCTATAATTATGACTAGCAGTTTTCATATCTGATGCTTTAGCGTACTCTTTAGCTTTAAACATACGCTCTTGACCAATGGCTGCAAATTCATAGATCCAATTGCCAGGTCCATAATCAATAATAGTATCAAAGCATTCTGCTCTACTTTTTTTACCTGTAGAACAGATTATTTTAGATAAGGTAGCATCAATATCTAATGGATTTGCTCCTGACCAAGCCCAATATAATCTGGTTATAGGTCTATACCAATGTCTTAAAAAGCCATTACGATGAAAATTAAATTCAATCTTAGGTAGGGCACAGCCTCCATTTGAAATTAAAGAGGTCTCAACATAAGTTCTTTTTGGTTTAAATAAAATCTCAGAGAGATTTTTACTTTCTTCTTGTTCAGCCATAATAGCTACCTACATAAAAAAAGCCTAAAATATTTCTATCCTAGGCTTTATTGTACAAAAAATTTAAACAAAAAGAATTACTTGCTATTTAAAATAGCTAAAAGCTCATTTAGATTCTTTCTGCCAAATGAAATATTTTCACCATCATTAATAACTAAACAAGGTACTGACATGACCTTATATTTAGCTCTTAAATCAGGGAAGAGATTTAAATCATAAACCTCTGCTGTTACATTTTCATTTAAAGAAGCTATTCTTTGAGCAGCAATTACAAGCTCAGGACACATAGTACAAGATAATGAAATTAAAATCTTAATATCAATCTTCTTGTCTATAGCTAAAATAGCATTCTTATCATCATCTTCAATAGGCTGACCTGTACCTGAGCTATTGTAAATACCTAAGATAAATGAGGTAAACTCATGACCACCTGGTATACCATGGAAAGCAAGACCTGTATACTTACCATCTCTCATTAACTTAACACAAGGACTAGTATCTGAATTATCACTTACTTGTGTAAGCTCAAGTTTATTAGTAAGATCACTAAGATCTTTCATAGCCTCATATAGTTCTCTAGACTTATCATTGCCATTTGAGTGGACTTCTAATGTTACTACATCACCCATACGCTCAAATACTGCATTAAGTTGTGGCTTCATATCTTCACTAATAAACTTTGAAGACATAGTATCAGGTGAGAAAGATGCACGAGGCTCTTCAGGAGACTTTCTTGTAGCATTTGGCACATCTGGTACAATACCAGTTTTTTCATGCATAATTGCTGCAACTTTTTCCATTGCACATGCAGCTAAAGCACCATCTGCAACAGCAGTTACAACTTGACGTAATGGCTTAATACATACGTCACCTGCAGCAAAAACGCCAGGTATGTTAGTTTGACAAGAATCGTCTGTAATAATGTAACCTTGCTCATTAGTAGCAACTTTATCTTTAACTAAAGATGTATTTGGCTCGTAGCCTGCAAAAACAAAGACACCAAAAGTATCATTGTTTTTAGCTTGATAAATAAATTTATCTTGTGTTTTGTTATTGAAGATAGATGCTCTATTAATACCATTTTCATCACCCTCAACAAACTCAAGCTCATGATTATATAAGATAGTAATCTTAGGATGACGGCTAACCTCATCAATAATACTTTGAGCACAAGACATCTTGTCTTTTCTAACAAGCATAGTAATCTTGCTAGCATAACGAGTTAAGAACATTGCCTCTTCTGCTGCAGCATATCCGCCACCTATAACTAAAAGCTCTTTACCAGTAAAGAACTCACCATCACAAGTAGCACAATAAGCTACACCTCTGCCACGGAAGCTTTGCTCACCATTAAAACCAACACGACGAGGATTTGCTCCTGTTGCAATCAAAACAGCAAAAGCATTTAATACGCCTTTTGAAGTTACAACTTGCTTAATGTCACCATCTAATTTTAAATCAGTAACCTCTGAAACTAAAAACTCTGCACAGAAATTTTGAGCTTGACGACGCATTGTTTCAGTCAAAGCTTCACCTGAAGTTGATTCAATACCAGGATAATTTACTACCTCATGAGTAATGGTAATTTGACCACCAAAACGTTCTTTTTCAACTACTAAAACTCTATAACGTGCTCTTGCTAAATAAATAGCAGCAGTAAGACCTGCAGGACCACCACCTACAATAATGGCATCATAAATTTGATTTGCTTCCATAATAAAACCTCAAAAAAAAACTCTGCTTTAATAATTATACGTTAAAGCAGAGTTCTAGCATATGTTATCTCCAAATTATTGGCAGATAATCTTAAAAATTCTATAAATTAGCTAAAATTATAGCTTACCTACTAAGTCAAGACCTGGCTTTAAGGTTTCTGCACCTGGTTGCCACTTAGCTGGACATACTTGATCGCCGTGCTCAGCAACGAATTGTAAAGCCTTTACACGACGTAATAACTCTTCTGCATTACGGCCAATGTTACCTGCAACAACTTCGTATGATACAATCTTACCTTCTGGGTTTACTACGAAAGTACCACGCTCGGTCATACCATCAGCCTCGATTAAAACTTGGAAGTCACGAGCTAATCTTTGATTTGGATCTGCTAACATTGGGTATTGTAATGACTTGATGGTATCTGAAGCATCATGCCATGCCTTGTGAACGAAGTGTGAATCACATGATACTGAGTAGATTTCACAACCAATCTCTTTGAACTCTGCATACTTATCTTGTAAGTCCTTTAACTCAGTTGGACATACGAAAGTAAAATCAGCTGGATAAAAGAAGAATACTGACCACTTGCCTAAGATATCTTGCTTAGTTACTTCCTTGAATGAATCACCTACATAAGCTTGAACTTTGAAATCAGCAACTTCTTTGTTAATTAATGACATTTACATACTCCTCAATAAAATAAACGAAACTTTTAAGTTAGGTTTGCTCTTTCCTAAACAGTGATTACATTGTATATTAAAAAAATAAAAAATGCATGCTAATATCTTTCATATGAAAAATTGTATCAATTAATAATTACATTCATAAATAATTTAACATATTAAATTTAAATTTAAATTTACTTATTAATATCTATGAAAACATTTAAATTAATTAATAAAAAAATATACAATATTAACTTTTTGATGAAAATCACATTTATTTGTATATTATTATTTGTGAACAAATATATTATGTGATTTTTGATAAAGCTAAAAAGCAAAATTTTTTATAAAATTAATTCTATAAACTATTAGCTAATATCCTATAGCTAAAAATTTAATTAAAAGGAGCATATATGCAAGATTTTCAATGGCTAGCTGTCTTTTATGCACTCTTAGGCTCATCTTTTACCTTTGGCATGACAGTATTAGGAGCATCTTTTGTATTTTTTATAAAAAAAACACTAAGCGATAAGATGACAAGATTATCTTTAGCTTTTGCTTCAGGTATTATGATAGCAGCTGCAGTATGGTCATTGATAATACCAGGTATTGAACAAACAAAAGAATTGGGACAAAACACAAGTTTAATTGCTATAGGTGGATTTTGTGCTGGTATTTTATTTTTAATTCTAATAGATAAAATAACCCCTCATATGCATGTAAACAATAATCAAAAAGAAGGACCTAATAGCCATCTTGAAAATAAATCACTTTTATTTCTAGCAATGACTATACATAATATACCAGAAGGTATGGCTGTAGGTGTTACTTTTGCGTCTATGGCTCATTATGGAATTGATGCACTGCCTGGGGCATTAGTACTTGCTTTAGGTATTGGTATACAAAATATACCAGAAGGGACTGCCATCTCTGTACCTATGTTTGCTCAAGGTATAAGCAAGAAAAAAGCTTTCACCTATGGAGCCTTATCTGGCATAGTAGAACCAATTGCAGCTGTACTTACAGCTTTACTATCCTTTTTTGTTATACCTTATATGCCATTTTTATTAATTTTTGCAGCAGGTGCTATGCTGTATGTAGTTTTTGAAGAATTAGTACCAGAGGCTGAGGTTGGGAAACATAGTGATCTTACTACTATTGCCGTTTTAGCAGGCTTTTTACTAATGATGCTGCTTGACACTACACTAAATTAAAAAAATTTAATTGCAGATATAGCATAAGTTTTAGCCCCAAATTATTACATAAAACTAAACTTAAATTTTAAATGTAATAAACTTTAGGGCCAAACGATAATTTTACAAATTCTTTATAGGCTGAGCATCTTTTACATCTAAACTTACTCTTTGATGGTCTCTATCTACCTCAGCCACTATAATGATTAATTGATCCTTTTTAATGTTATACCAAGGTCTGTCATCATCTAGTTCTACATCTATCTGATCACCCTTTTCATCTTTGAAAACATACCAATTATCTCCATAGTATTGTACTAAGCGTCCTTTTAGTACTACGATTTGCTCATCATAAGCATTTTGTTTTACCAAAGCTACAGTTGTATTTGCTTGGCTTGGTCCATTAAAACCTTGAACCTGAGCATTAGCTGGACCAAAACCTTGAGGATTTGCTAAAGCTACACTTGTTAATAAAACTAAAGAACCAATACCTAATGTTAATAACTTTTTCATAAAATATCCTTTTGTTTAATTTGTTGTAATACCCCTAATTAAGTGTAAAACTTTATCGAGCTACAGGCTGAGCATCCTTTACATCTAAAGTTACTCTTTGATAATCTCTATCAACCTCAGCTACTATAGTGATTAATTGATCTTTTTTAATGTTATACCAAGGTCTATCATCATCTAACTCTACATCTATTTGATTACCTTTTTCATCTTTGAAAACGTACCAATTATCTCCATAGTATTGTACTAAGCGTCCTTTTAGTACTACGATTTGCTCATCATAAGCATTTTGTTTTACCAAAGCTACAGTTGTATTTGCTTGGCTTGGTCCATTAAAACCTTGAACCTGAGCATTAGCTGGACCAAAACCTTGAGGATTTGCTAAAGCTACACTTGTTAATAAAACTAAAGAACCAATACCTAATGTTAATAACTTTTTCATAAAATATCCTTTTGTTTAATTTGTTGTAATACCCCTAATTAAGTGTAAAACTTTATCGAGCTACAGGCTGAGCATCCTTTACATCTAAAGTTACTCTTTGATAATCTCTATCAACCTCAGCTACTATAGTGATTAATTGATCTTTTTTAATGTTATACCAAGGTCTATCATCATCTAACTCTACATCTATTTGATTACCTTTTTCATCTTTGAAAACGTACCAATTATCTCCATAATATTGTACTAAACGTCCATTTAATACTACTATCTGGTCGTCATAGCCTGTTTGCATAATCTGAGCAACAGTAGTTTTAGGAGCATTTGAACTGGAAAATCCTGCTACAGGACCAGTATGTGCAGGTCCAAAACCTTGAGGATTTGCTAAAGCTACTGTACTTGCCAAAGTTAAAGAGGCTAAAATTACACCTAAAGTTTTTTTCATATTATTTCTCCTTAAATTCTATCTTAAAATTTCATGATACTATTAAAACATTTAAAAATTAGATTAAGCTTAGGAGTATTAAATTTATCTAACTTATTTATAAATATTATTAATCTATAGTTAAAACAGAGTTTAAAAATTTAATAATATACACCATAATCTCTAATAAAATATAAGCTTTTTACCATATCTAATAACCTAAAATTAGAAACAAGATCACATAACTTATATAGATATAAAATTATAATAATCTACATAATATTTTATAAATAACTATAGAGATCTTTTAAGATGGTTAAAGCTAATTTTTATATAAATCAATCTAATATTACTAGTAAGCAAGTATTTAGTTTAAGACGTGAAGGTAAACTTCAAGAAGCCTATGCTATGGCCTTACAACTTATGCAGACACAACAAGAAGATATTTGGTCACAAAGAGCTATGTTTTATGTGCTTGAATCTATTTTAAAAGATATCGCTATAAATAAAGAACATAGTATGTTTTTAGCTGATAAAGAACATCTTATACAAGAATTTGAGTATATCTACAATATCATAGAAAAAGATGAATATGTGCTTAAGACTTATAATAACTACAAAAATATCAACTCTACAGCAATAGATACACAAGCAAATAATAATCTTATAGATAAAGACTATCAACAAGCTATAGAACAAAATTACTTATTATTAAGTAATAATCCTAATAATCAAAATCTTATTAATTCAATAGGTTGGGATATATATCATTACCTAAAACAATTATATACACAAAATAATACTGATTCTAAACTTTATAGTAATATAATCTCAAGATATTTAGGACTTATACAATATAACTTACAAATACCATCTTTACTGCACAGCTGTATGCTGCGTATAGTTTGCAGTCTAGCAAAAGCTAAGTTATATAATATGACTTACTTTTTTAGCTGTTTTAACAATAATAATTTTCAAGAAAATGATTTTACCTTAAGTTCTGAAGTTAATACTAATTCTCATGCTCAAAGCCTTGCAGAAAAAGTCTATATGCAAATAGGCAGAGAATTAAAAGATTATTTATCTCAAAACTATATAGACAGTAATTACATTAACTATGTTATTAACCTTATGAATGAAGCTTGTAGTTATTATCCTGATAATATATGGTTTCATTACTATAAAGCCAAAGCTTGTATCAGTATTAAAGATATTACTGAAGCTAAAGAGCAAGTAATTTATGTTTTAAAATATAAAAATACTGAAGCTTGGGCTTGGACCTTAGCTGGTGATATGTTCATGCAGGCTAATGATATAGACTTAGCTATATCTTGTTATGCTAGAGGCTGCTTATGTAAAGGTGAAGAAAACTTTAAACTAAATAATAGAGTTAAACTTGCTATTTGTTTTGAGCAAAAACAAATGTTTACTAGAGCTAAATATGAAGCTAATTACATAATTCAATACAAACAAGAGCATGAGCAAAAAATACCAGCTGAAATTATCAGTCTTTGTAACCAAAACTGGTATGAGCAAAGTACAATTGAAGAAAATAATTACAATTTCTATACACAGCCGACATTGAGCAGTAAAATTTTTTAATAAAAAATCACATTATAATAATACATAATCATTTGTTTTTAAACTTGT
>CALXNP010000016.1 GCA_944389785.1 uncultured Anaerobiospirillum sp. | reverse complement strand
TTTTTGGAGAGTATTTCTCCAAAAAACTTAAAAGAATTGCTTAAAGCTGATGAAAAAATCAATCAATCTATTTAAAGAGCAGCTAAAGTTACTTAGGACTTAGTCTCAGTCCAACTTTTAACTATTATTTAAGTTGGAAAGTTGAATTAGTAATTATTATCATATATAGCTCTTATCACATTATCTTTATATATAAGAGCATTTTTATTTCTTAAACATTTATATTCAAAATCTATAAGCAAAGCAAGCTCGTCAATGTTAAAAAACTCTTTGTTTATAATAAGATCAGCTATAGAACTAAACTCTTTACTAACCTTATCATATACCTTACCATCATTTTCCTCTACTATTATTAAAATATTTGAAGTAAGACTATCAAGGTCTATTGTCACATAACAATCAGCCCCATTCTCTCCTATATCATCTTCAGCAAATATTTCACCAGTTCCATCTAAATCACCATCTGTGTATTTTGGCACATAAGAATGTACTGCATCATAATCTACATCATCATAATCAAAAGACATATTAGGATATGCATCAATTGCTCTTAAAGCTAAAACAGCTCTTTCAAGATCACTACTGCACTCCTTATTTAAAAGATATGTATATTCTTCTAATATAATTTTTGAAAGCTTTAAAGCAAAATGTACTTCACCATAATACTCTAAAAAACATTCTGCAATAACCTCATTTCTTTTTTTTAATTCTATTAAAAGATCCATCTTTCATCTCCTTATAATATAGATATTAAGTAACATTTAAATATAGTTTATTTTATATATAAATTTAAATTATATTTGTATTTTATAAATAAAACAATAATTTTATATTAATAAAATAAATATTAACTTTAATATTATTTATAAGTTATTAGATAGAATATATTTTTGATCAAAATGTGAGTTATATATAATTTTTGTTTAAAAAGTTGTAAAATATTATATGTACGCTTTAAGTGTTTACAGCTTATGAAATAGCTAATTTTATAATACTTGTATCATTATGTTAATTAGGCTATTATCTAGCTGTAATTGAGTTTTTTTATCATTTTAAATAAGGATGTACAATTATGAGAAAACCTCTAGTGATGGGAAATTGGAAATTAAACGGTACTAAGGATTCTGTTACTGCTTTAGTTAACGCTTTAGTTCCAGCAGCTAATGATGCAAGTGCTAAGGCTGATGTTGCAGTATGTGCACCTGCTGTTTTCATTGGTATGGTTGAAAACCTAGCTCAAGGTTCTAAGCTTTTATGGGGCAGTGAAGATTGTGACGTTCACACTAGCGGTGCATACACTGGTGAAAACTCTCCTACCATGTTAAAAGAATTTGGTTGTACATATGCAATCGTTGGTCACTCTGAGCGCCGTGACTATCACAAAGAGTCTAACGAATGCGTTGCTGCTAAATACAAAGCTGCTCAAGAAAATGGTTTAATCCCTGTACTATGTGTTGGTGAATCAGAGCAAGAATTTGATGCTGGCAAGACTATGGATGTAGTAAAGGCAGAACTTAAGGCTGTTATTGATCTATGCGGCATCGAGTCATTTGCTAATGCTGTTATTGCTTATGAGCCAATATGGGCTATTGGTACAGGTAAGACTGCAACTCCAGAGATTGCTCAAAAGGTTCATAGTGATATTCGTGCCTATCTTGCCTCTTTTGATGCCGAAGTTGCTGCTAAAGTACAAATTTTATATGGTGGCTCATGCAATGCTAAGACTGCACCAGAACTATTTAGTCAAGCAGACATTGATGGTGGTCTAGTTGGTGGTGCCTCATTAAAGGCAGATGATTTTAAATCAATTATTGCAGCTGCTGTTGCTAATGCCTAATAGAATTAATTAAAGGTATAAATATGGCTATTAAGAAAATTGGTGTATTAACATCAGGTGGTGACTCACCAGGCATGAATGCTGCAATTCGTGCTGTTGTTCGTTCAGGCTTAGACTATGGCTACGAAGTCTGTGGTGTTCGTGACGGTTATGCAGGTTTACATGCTGGTGATATTATTCCTTTAGATAGAAAATCTGTATCAGACATGTTAAATCGTGGTGGTACTTTCTTAGGTACCGCTAGATTCTTAGCTTTCAAAGAAGATGCTGTACGTCGTGAAACTGTAGAAGTCATGAAGCAAAACGGCATTGATGCTTTAGTTGTTATCGGTGGTGACGGTTCTTATATGGGTGCAAAACACCTATCAGAATTAGGTTATCCATGTATTGGTATACCTGGTACTATTGATAATGACATTAAAGGTACAGATACTACAATTGGTTTTGATACTGCTTTAAATACAGCTGTAGCATGTATTGATAGATTACGTGATACTTGCTCTTCACATAAAAGAATTTCTGTAGTTGAAGTTATGGGTCGTCATTGTGGTGATCTTGCAATTTCTGCTGCTATTTCTTGTGGTGTGGAAGCTGTATTAATTCCTGAAAAGCCTTGGGATAAAAATGAAGTTTATAAATCAATTAGAAAAGGTATAGCTCAAGGTAAGCGCCACGCTATTTTAGTTGTTTGTGAAAATCAAACTGATGTACATCAAATGGCTGCTGAACTTGAAGAGTTAACAGGTTTAGAAAGCCGTGCTACTGTACTAGGTCATATTCAACGTGGTGGTACTCCATCTGCTGCTGATAGAGTATTAGCAAGTCGTATGGGACATTATGCTATTCAATTATTACATGAGGGTCACTCAGGTCGTTGTATTGGTGTACAACGTGGTGAGCTTGTTCATCATGATATTATTGAGTGCATTGAACATATGGATCATAAGTTCCCAGATTGCATGTATAAACTAGCAACTGAGCTAAGCTAATCAATCTAAAAACAGCCTCTATTTAGAGGCTGTTTCTTTATAATTTAGTTAATAATTAAATCTTGTTGTGATTTAACCAAATCATCTATATCTTTGAGTCTTACTAAAAAGTCTTCTAATAAATTAAGAGGTAAAGCACTAGGCCCATCACATTTAGCTAGATCTGGATTTTCATGACACTCTAAAAATAAAGAAGCAATCTTAACACTAATTGCAGCTTTTGCTAGATCTAAAGCTTGCTTACGTCTGCCACCTGAAGCTTTAGCATCACTTTGACGAATTTGTAGTGAATGAGTAACATCAAAAACGATAGGAGCATTATTACAACTATCTTTCATTACTCCAAAACCTAACATATCTACTACTAAGTTATCATAACCAAATTGAGAACCACGCTCACATAAAAGTATCTGATTATTATTTGCTTGAGTAAACTTCTCTACAATATTTTTCATTTGCATAGGAGCTAAAAATTGTGGTTTTTTAACATTGATTATTTTATTAGTTTTAGCCATAGCTACAACTAAATCTGTTTGTCTAGCTAAAAAAGCAGGTAATTGTAAAATGTCAACGTATTGAGCTACTTCTTCACATTGGTAAGGCTCATGCACATCAGTAATAATTGGAACTTCAAAATGCTCTTTGAGCTTTTTGAATATGGTCATACCCTCTTTTAAACCTACACCACGATAAGAATATATACTTGAGCGATTAGCTTTATCAAAACTAGCTTTAAAGACATAAGGTATATTTAATTTAGAACAAACCTTAACAAAATGCTCACAGGCACGAGCACTCATATCATAAGATTCTAAAACATTGAGTCCACCTATTAACACAAAAGGTAAATCATTACTAAATTTAACATTAGAGTTTAAAGTTATTGTTTGCATATATGCTCCATAAAACCATAGGTAACTCTATCATTACCTTGATAGTCTTTTATAGTTTGTACATTAGTATAATTGTGAGCTTTAAAAATTTGCTGACAAGATATTGCTTGATCAAAGCCATGTTCAATAGCCAAACAACCCCCTTGATTTAAATATTTACAAGCATCTTTAACTATAATTTTAATATTTTCAAGGCCGTTATCCTTTGCTACTAAAGCACTTTGCGGTTCATAATTTAAAGCTTTTAAATGCTCATCATGCTCTTTAATATAAGGTGGATTTGATACTATTAAATCAAAACAACGATCCACTCTATCAAACCAAAAACTATGAATAAAATCTACATCTAAAGCTAAGTTTTTAGCATTAGTACAAGCTATAGCCAAAGCTTGATGGCTTTGATCTAAAGCCATACAATAAGCATTGGGCAAATACTTTTTAATAGCTAAAATAATAGCTCCACTACCAGTACCTAAATCTAAAATACTTTGATAATGATGGCTATTAGCTACAGATAAAGCAAAATCTACTAATGTTTCAGTGTCAGGACGTGGAATTAAAGTATGGGAATTTACTTTTAAATCAAGACCATAAAATTCTTTATGCCCTATGATATAAGCTACAGGCTTATGAGCTTGACGCTCTGTAATTAAAGCCTTATAAGTTGTTAATTGATCTTGAGTTAAGCTGTCAGTATCATGAGCATATAAGTAAGAGTTTTGACAATTTAAAACATGGCATAACAAAACTCTAGCATCTAGATTAGCACTAGTAATACCAGAGTTTTTAAGAGATAAGATAGCCTGTGCTAAACAGTCTTTTAATAACATTTTTAAAGACCATTGCCTTGAGACATTTGAGCTAATTGCTCAGCTTGATATTCCTCAATAACAGGTTTTAACAACAGATCTAAACTACCTTCCATAACCTCATCTAATCTATAAAGAGTAAGATTAATTCTATGATCAGTTACTCGAGATTGTGGAAAATTATAAGTTCTAATTCTATCAGATCTATCACCTGAACTTAGAATCGATTGACGAGCTTGAGCCTGTTGAGCTAAACGCTTATCTTCTTCAAGTTTAGCTAAACGTGAATATAAAACTTCCATAGCTCTTTCACGATTTCTATGTTGTGATCTTTCATCTTGACATTCAACAACAATACCAGTTGGTATATGAGTAATACGTATAGCACTATCAGTTTTATTAATGTGCTGACCACCTGCACCTGAAGCTCTATAGGTATCAATACGTAAATCAGCAGGATTAATCTCAGGAGCCTTTGATGGTGGAATTTCAGGTAAGACCATCACAGTACAAGCAGAAGTATGTACACGTCCTTGAGACTCAGTCTCAGGCACACGTTGCACTCTATGACCACCTGACTCAAACTTCATATAACCATAAACACCTTCACCTGAAAGCTTAGCAATAACTTCTTTAAAGCCACCAACTTCACCTTCAGATTCAGATACAACCTCAAGCTGCCAACCTTTTGATTCTACGTACTTTGTATACATACGCATTAAAGAGCCTGCAAATAAACAAGCCTCATCACCACCAGTACCAGCTCTAATTTCCAAAAAGCAGTTACAATCATCTCTTTCATCATGTGGCAATAATAACAATTGTAATTCGTGTTCAAGCTGAGCCAAACGCTCTTTAGTAGGCTCTATTTCTTCTTGAGCCATAGCGATAAAATCCTCATCACCGCTATCTAACATGCTTTGCATTTCAGCAACATCTTCTGTAGCTGTTCTATAATCTTTATAAGTATCTACTAGATGTTGCAAACGTGAGTATTCACGATTTAATTCACGAAATTTTTCTTGATCAGAAATAATCTCTGGTTGACTTAATAATTGCTCAACCTCTTGATGACGCTCAACTAATGAGTCAAGCTTGCGCAAAATAGTCTCTTGCATAGTATCCAAATAAATTAATAATTAATAACATCACACAAAGGATTTATTTTATCAAATTTAAAGGCTATTTAGAAAATCTCTGTCTAATTTTTTTAAGCCTTCTTTTAAAACTATTGCTAAATCATACATTGTAGGCTTTAAATTAGCTTGTCGTTCTAATTTGCTACATAAATCTTGATAAAAATTTTGTTGTTTGGCATTGAGTAAAAGCTTAGATCGTTTGCCAAACCAATAATAACCTTGAACTGGTAGTAATAATAAAAATAACACACAAACTAAAGTTACAGGTAAATTTTGTAATAAAGCATAGCGCAGAGGAACACCATCAAAGCCACCAGCTATGAAATAATTCCATACCACAATAAATACAATAAAAGGAGGTAAAAGCACCTTGCCTACGCCCATTACATATTTAACCCTACATTCAGGAAATACAGCACCAATTAAATTATCTTGAGGAAAAACTTCCATATATTTGATGCCTGCTTTAATTGTACTAAAAAAATTAAACATAAAAATCAATACTCACAATTTTGATTAGAAATTTAGCATTATTTAGTGTTAACTTAAATCAATCTATTAATTAGTTTTCTATTCAACAATAATATTACATGAAATAATTTTTCTATTGCTAAAAAATCATAGCAATAAATAAAATTCAGATAAGGTAGATAAAACAACAATAATATATTGTGTTATTTAAAAAAGGCAAAGCTAAAATTTGCTTTTTTTAACTATATTAATCAATATGTTAATAATGTTAAGCTCCGCCGTATAATAACAAATTATATATTTAGTATCAATAAAATAAAAAACTATAGTATTTAATTACATAGCAATATAAAGAATCTGTATTAAAATTTAAATTTTAATATAAATTACAAAATGTTAATTAATTACATTTGAAGTACTTTAAAAATATATTAAAAATTACATTTATTTAAATTTAAATGATAAAAAAAATTAAAATCTAAAATGAAAGCAAATAGTTACTAGTTACTTTTTTTTACTAAATGATTATGCTGTCATTTTGTTTGTTATAATAAAACGCATTAATACAGCATAAGATAATTGTGCTTTATTTGAAATTTTTTACATAAATTTTAGCAAGAAGTTTTTAATGATAATTCAATATAAAAACTTCTTATTATGGAGTTTAAAGTGTCACGTAATGTAATTTTAGTTCCTGCTGGCAAAAGCGATGGTATTTATGTAGCAAGCTTAGGTTTAGTTAAAGCCTTAGAGCAAAATGGTATTAAAGCTGCTTTATTTAAGCCAATGAGCTGCTGTAGTGAAAAAGAGTGTGAATGTAATAAATATTCTGTAAGTTTTTGTGATGCTGTAACAATGCTTTGCAAAAATCTAAAAACAGAATTATTTGAGCTTGTTGTAGGCAACTTTGAGAAATTTAAGCAAGATAATCAAGCTGATGTATATGTAGTTGAAGGCGTTGTATGTGATAAATTCAATCAAGATGATATCAATGCTAACATTGCTTTTGCTTTAAACTGCAAACTTCTTGTAGTAAATCAAGGTGGTTGTCAAAAGAGTGCTAAGATGCGTGCTTTAAGCTTAAAGAGCTTTGGTAGCCTTGCAACTGATGGTATTTTAGGTGACATTTTATTAAATAAAAATGCCCCTAAGGATTTAGGTGGTCATAAGAAATTAGTGTTAGCAGGCAAGGGACGTGAGCACGAAAAAGAGTGCTCAAGCTGTGCTTGTGGTACTGGTCGTATAGCAGATGGCAATAAGATTGTAGCAGATATTGCTTATGATCCAGCTAACTATGCTGTAAGTGCTGCTACTATTGCTAAATTAGTTGATGGCAAGATTGTAAGTGGCTGTGATTGTGCTCGTGGCATGGGTGTTAGAACAACTGAATGTGATTGTGCTAATGCTGTTTTAGTTGGTAATGATATTAAAAATGCTGCTAATATTGTAATTTTAACTGAAGGTGCAAATCATGAAGTTGCTGGTGCTAAGAGCGTAATTTCAACACAAGCTTCAAGTGTTGAAGTATTGCAAGCTTTAGCTAATGCAAAACCAATATTGGATGGTGATTGCAAATTTAAAGATGAAATAGCTACACGTGTAGCTCAAGCATTTTGCTCTGACTTTGTTAAGTCTTTAGCTCCATGCTCATGTTCTTGTGCTTCAGAATTTGCCCCTATGGCACCTGCTACTTTTAGATACAAACTTACAGAACTTGCTAAAAAAGCTAATAAGCGTATTGCTCTACCAGAAGGTGATGAACCACGTACAGTAGTTGCAGCATCTCGCGTAGCAGAAGCTAAGATTGCAAGACCTATTTTATTTGGTGATAAAGAAGCTATCTTAAAAGTAGCTGCAGAGCAAGGTGTAAGCTTAGGAGATAATGTTGAGTTTGTAGATCCAAATGCAGCTCGTCAAAAATATGTAGATAGATTAGTAGAGCTTCGTAAGTCAAAAGGCTTAACACCAGAGCAAGCTTTAGATATGCTACAAGATAATATGGTATTAGCAACTATGATGCTTGAAGCTAATGAAGTTGATGGCATAGTATCTGGTGCTGTACACACAACAGCTAATACTATTCGTCCACCACTACAAATTATTAAGACTGCTCCAAATGCTTCTTTAGTATCTTCAGTATTCTTTATGCTAATGCCTCAAGAAGTCTATATATATGGTGATTGTGCTATTAATCCAAACCCAAATGCTCAAGAACTTGCTCAAATAGCTATTCAATCAGCAGATACTGCAAAAACATTTGGTATTGATCCAAGAGTTGCAATGTTAAGCTACTCTACTATTAATTCAGGTAAAGGTCCTGATGTTGATACTGTAGTTGAAGCAGTCAAGATTGTACGTGAGCAACGTCCTGATATTAATGTTGACGGTCCATTACAATATGATGCCTCTGTAGCAGCTGATGTAGCAGCTCAAAAAGCACCTAACTCAAAGGTTGCAGGTAAAGCCAATGTCTTTATCTTCCCATCACTTGAAGCTGGCAACATTGGCTATAAGACAGCTCAAAGAACAGCTAATATTGTAGCTATTGGTCCTATGCTTCAAGGTATGAGAAAGCCTGTAAACGATCTTTCTCGTGGGGCTTTAGTTGATGATATCGTCTATACTATTGCTATCACAGCTGTACAAGCAACTCAAGTTTAATTAAATTTAAACTTTAATTAAAAATTGGCGATAGTTTATCGCCAATTTTTTTAAACTCCTTTAAATAAAAATTTAATCTAGTAATTTGTGTGATTTAATGGTGATTATATGACTAAGATCTTAGTAACAGGTGTAAATGGTCTTATAGCTAAACCTTTAATTGATGCATTAATTCAAAATGACAATTATGATATTTTTGCCTTATCTACACATAAAGAACAAGCCTTAACACGCTATGCTTATATAAAACAAGCAAATTTCCATATTGTCTCATTTCATGACAATATACAGGATATTAATATAGTTATAAATTTAGCTGGCGAACCAATTGCTAAAAGTTTTTTAACCAAAAAACGCTTAAAAACTATTAAAAGTCGTCGCTTAACCTTTTTACATAGATTAAAAAATTATTTAAAAGACTCTAAACCAAGCTATTTCATTCAAGCAAGTGCTTCTGATATTTATAAAGATTCTAAAAATTTAATTTATGAACAAGATAATATTGATGATAGTGATCTTGCTAAAATTTGTATTTCTCAAGAGTTTAGTGCTAAAGAATTATTTGAGGATTTAAATACCACAGTAGTGTCTATACGCTTAGGTATAGTTTTAGCTAAAGAAGCTTTAATTGTAAGAGCTTTACAAAATTTTGCACCACTTTTAATTGTTGGTAACAAAACATATCTTCCTTATATAGCTCTTGAAGATGTAGTAGGTGGTATTATGCATTTAATAAAAACTCAAGATGTAGGTGTTTTTAACTTTACTTCTCCTTGCTACCTATCTTTAAAAGAATTATTTTTATGTATTAATGCAAAACGCAAATGTCAGCTTAAATTGCCTGCCCCTAGTTTTATATTTAAACTTATAGACAAAAGAGCAGCTCTATTGCTCACTGATAAAAAAGTAGTTCCTCAAAAACTATTAAATAGTGGCTATAGCTTTAAAATTAATTCAAAAGAAGCATTAAGCAATTATTTACATTAGATTCTATTAATACGATAGTTTAGTGCTTTATATTAAAATTTATCTCACTATTCTTAAATTAAAATTTCTTCACAAAAATTACATATCTTTTGCCAAAATATGATATATATCTATAATTTATTTATATAATATATGTTATATTGAGGCCGTCTAGGTTAATCTTAGATAGACTCCAAAGCAATTTGTTGTCCTCAGTTAACTCTGAGGACCTTTCTTCCTAACCTTCCTCAAACAAGATTTTTAAACACAATAAATATTATATGCTCTAGTTCACACTTCTAATAAAAGTATAAATTCATGATATTTTTTATTAAAAATATCATAGTTTTTAATTTTAGCTTTTGTATAATCTAGTATGCAAGGTAAATTTAGGAGATACAAATATGCCAATGTTTCAAGTAGACTCAGAAGAAAGCTTCAATACACAAGTGTTACAAAATAAAGAGTTAGTAATGTGCGGATTTACAGCTGATTGGTGCCCACACTGCAAAGTGTTAGCTCCAAAAATTCAAGAAATGGCTCAACAACTTCCAAATCTTAATATTTGCAGAGTAGATGTAGATAAAGCAGAAACAGTAAGTGAAAAATACGATATTATGACTATACCAACATTAGCTTTCTTCAAAGATGGTGAGCTTAAAGACAAACTTATGATTGCAGATAAAACACCTGAAGCAATTATGCAATTTATTCAAACAAATATGCAAAAATTTAGCTAAGCAATTTTTACATCAAGGGCAATTAAATGTGTCCTGACCCCAGTAAGTTGAACAAACTGCTGGGGTTTATTTTTTGTAATTAATTTTTAAAATCTACTTTAGTTCAAAACTAGATTTTATATCCTGCAAAATAAGCTGAAAATATTTAGCTAAAGTAAGAATCAATATATCTTATTTGCAGACAATAAAGATACTTACTAAAAAAACTATAACCAAGTGCAGCTTTTACTTTAATATAAACAATATCATTTTTATTAAAATTATTAAGCTAACAAATAAATAAACCTTAGATAATTGATTAATTCTCTAAGGTTTATCAATATTATTTTTGTACTACTAAATTAAAAACTAATTATTTAAAGCACTGATAAACTTTTCAATATTTGATGGTAAAGATATAGTTCTATCATACTCATCTATAGAAACATTAGCACCAATAAGCACACCCTCACGCCTAAAACGCATTAATGATGGCTCAATACCTTTAGCTGAAAAGTGAAACTCTTTAACCTTGGTCTTAGCTGCCACTTCCTTTATATTTTGATCAGTAATACCTGCTCCTGCCATAATAATAATGCGATTAGCAGCACGCTCTTGCAATTGAGCAATTAGCTCTGCTCCTTCTAAAACATTACTCTTTTGACCTGAAGTCAGCAATCTGTCAACTTTAAAAGAAATTAACTCTTCTAAGGCTTCAAAAGGATCTTTACATACATCAAAAGCCCTATGAAAAGTAACACTTAAACCATAGCTTGCAGCCATTAAACGTGACATAGCAGCTCTATCAATATGTCCATCCCTATTTAAGCAGCCAAAAACTACACCAGAGGCACCTAATTCTTTAGCTATAGCAATATCTGACTCCATTTGTAATAAATCATATTCACTATAACAAAAATCTCCTGCTCTTGGTCTAATCATTACATGTACAGGCATAGGAGCTGCAATTTCACAAGCTAGTTTAATCATACCATAAGATGGTGTAGTACCACCTTCAGGCATAGAAGAACATAACTCAACACGCTTAGCACTAGCATTTTTAGCAGCAATAACACTATCTATGGAATTAGCACAAATTTCTATTGAATATGTCATACTATACTATGCGACGAAGCATCTCCCCACGACAAAAAGCCTCAATATTTTGAGCAAATTGCTCGCATAAGTCCACAATAGAAGCATAAGACATCCATGCTTGATGTGGAGTAATAATAAAGTTATCACACTTTAACAGATTAGTATAAGGATGATTTTCTGCTAATGGTTCAACAGATACAACATCAGTTGCAGCACCTGCTATAGTTTTATTTAAAATAGCATCAGCTAAGCATTGTTCATTAATTACACCACCTCTTGCATTATTGATAATAAAAACACTCTTCTTCATTAAAGCAATTTCTTTATCAGTAATTAAATCCGTAGTTTCCTTAGTTAATGGACAATTTAAAGAAATAAAATCAGCTTGAGCTATAGCATCTTCAAACTTAGTATAACCTTCACGTACATTAACTGCATTTTTGTGTTCTGCTTTTAATGTCTTCATAGAAAAAGCTTTAGCTATTTCTATAATTTTTTTACCAATGCTTCCTGCACCAATGACCACTAAAGTCTTATCTTTTAAATCTACAATAGGACCGCTGGTTAAACAAAAACAATTAGCATTGATCCATTTACCCTGTTCCATATCATGACGAGTAGCAACCATAGAACGAGATAACATTAACATTAAAGTTAAAGTATGCTCTGCTACAGATTGAGTACTATAACCTTGCACATTAGCTACCGCAATACCTTTTTGCTTACAATAATCAATATCAATATTATTGTAACCTGTAGCTAGTTCAGCAATAAATTTAAGCTTAGGTAACTTATCAATTACTTCTTTAGTAATCTTACATTTATTAGTTGCAATAATAGTAGCATCTTTTGCACGCTCAACAATATCTTTTGCATCTGTACTTTCGTAACTTACCCACTCATGCTCAATATTTGGTCTTACTAATTCTTTAGTATTAGTAATAGACATTGAGTCAAGTACTACAATCTTTTCCATATATTATTCCTTATGTTGAAAAATTTTACTTATTTCATCATCTGATAAAAGACGATATTCACCTTCTGCTAAATACTCATCTAAATATAGAGAGCCTATTTGTATGCGTTTTAACTCTAAGACATTAAGTCCTATACATTCAAATAAGCGCTTTACTTCATGAAATCTACCTTCGGTGACACATACTTTAGCTAAATTATCCTCTAAAATCTCAAGCTTAGCACTTTTATAACGCTTTTTTTCCTCTTTGTGATGTATACCTCGAGCAAAAGCCTCAATTGCGCTATTTGGGATTTTTTGATCAGTAACAGCTATATATGTTTTTTCTATAGCACTTTTAGGTGAAGTTATTTTATGATTTAACTCACCATCATCTGTCACAAGCAGCAAACCTGTAGTATCAATATCTAATCTACCTACACAATGTAATGTATCTGCTTTATCTTCAGCTGTAAAAATATCCATAACCACACGATTATGAGCATCCTTATCAGCACAGACACAGGCTGTTGGTTTATTCAACATATAGACACGCTTTTTAAAACCATCAGCTACCTTTATATCTTGATCATCAAAAGATAATTGAGCATCTACATCTATTTTTAAGCTAGGATCTAAAACTACCTCACCATCAACACTAACATAACCTTGTTTTATTACACTAAAAGCTATATTACGTGTAAGGCCGTAGGCATGTGCTACACATTTATCCAGTCTTTGTTTTTTATTAGCACTCATACTTTCTTAATATAACACAAGCATTAGTACCACCAAAGCCAAAACTGTTAGATAAAATAGTCTTTAGCTCTATATCTTTTTTAGCAGTCACAATATTAAAATCTACTGCCTTTTCATCTAATTGCTCAATATTAATTGATGGTGCAATAAAATTATTTTGTAACATTAAAAGACTATAAATAACTTCATTGACACCAGCAGCTCCTAAGGCATGACCAGTCATTGATTTTGTAGATGATATATAAGGTATTTGATCACCAAAAACTTCAAAAATAGCTTCAAGCTCTTTTAAATCACCTAAAACTGTAGAGGTACCATGTGTATTAATATAGTCTATCTTTGTGTCCACATTAGCCAAAGCTTGTCGCATACAGCGCACAGCACCCTCACCTGATGGTGCCACCATATCAAAACCATCAGAAGTTGCTCCTGTAGATACAATTTCAGCAATAATATTAGCACCACGAGCTTTAGCACGCTCAAGTTCTTCTATTACCAACATACCACCACCTGCTGCAATGACAAAACCATCTCTATTTTTATCATAAGCACGAGAGGCTATTGCTGGATTATCATTAAAAGAATGGGACAAAGCTCCCATAGCATCAAACAAACAGGATATAGTATAATCAGCCGCTTCACCACCACCTGCAAACATGATGTCATGACGACCTAAAACAATCTCATCAACAGCTGCTTGAATGCAATGAGCTGAAGTCGCACAAGCTGATGAAATGGAAAATGAAGCACCTTTAATTTTAAAAGGAGTGGCAAGACAGGCAGAAACTGTTGAACTCATAGCTTTTGTCACAGCATAAGGTCCAATTCTTTTAACACCTTTTTGCTTTAAAGTTTCACATGATTCAACAATACACTTAGTAGAACCACCACCTGAGCCTGCAATTAAACCCGTTCTCTCATTTGAGATATCGCTTTGTTCAAGACCAGCATGAGCTATAGCCTCTTTCATTGCTATATATGAATATGCTGCTGCCTCTCCCATAAAACGTAAATCACGTCTATCAATATGATCCTTAAAATCTATATCGACCATACCGCATACTTGTGATCTCATACCCATATTTGCAAATTCTTCTTCAAAAACAATGCCACTTCTGCCTTGCTTTAAAGAATCTAAAACGGCATCCTGTCCAAGACCTATACTTGAAACTATTCCAAAGCCAGTAATTACTGCTCTTTTGCTTGCCATTTAGCATCCTCCAATGTATGCATGTAAAATTGCTAGACCCTTTTAACTGAATATAAATTTTAAGTTTTTATGTTATCACATACACTACAAATTTTATCTATGTTTGTGTATTTACTTAACAAAGAATTTGCTATTGAGTCTCGATCATATCTTTATAATTTTAAATTATTATCAAGTCAAATTCTTTTATTAATTTAATACTGAATATTAATTTGTATTAAATTGCATTTAATAACAATTATATAACAAATATAACTCAATATTTAATAAAATATTTTAATATGAAACATAATATATTATCCTTATTATTGACACTAGTAACTAGCTACTTCCTAAAGTTTAGAGTTGTTAATTTTATTTATAAAGGCTAAGAGAATATAAACAATGTTTTATTTTATAAAAGAGCTAATGCTCACAAAAACAAGAATTTTTGTTTTTTACCTATCTAATTCTTTATAATTTAATTAAAGTTAATCTAATCAATATAATCTTTAAATAAAATACACTTAAATTAATAAAATAAAAAATGTATAGTTTTAGTTACCTAAGTTTAGCTTTTATTTGTTTTTTATCAAGCACCATAGTACCTTTAGGTTCTGAAGCCTTTGTTATAGGCTTTATTCTACATGACTTTAATCCCTATCTTGTTTTAACAATAGCAACAATAGCAAACACTTTAGGCAGCCTAACAAGCTACGCTATAGCCTATTTTGGCTTACATAATATTTTAGATAAATTTTTTAAAAAAAGTCTTATCAAAGCTAAATCTTATCAAACCTACATCAATAAATATGGTATTTGTCTAGCTTTTTTTACTTTTTTACCATTTATTGGAGATGTTTTTGCCTTAGCACTAGGTTTTTATCGCTATAGTTTAATAAAAAGTATAATTTTTATTAGTCTTGGAAAAGGATTACGATACATCTTTTTAAGTTTAGCTTTTATATAAATTAAACTATAAATCACCAAAGTAATTATCAAAAAATAGAATCACATAATATAAATGACATTTAGTATTATTTCTTAACAATATGATTGTTATATTTTAAAAATAAAATATCAATATTTTTTATATGTGTTTTAAATGGTATTTAAATGAAAAATATCATATGTAATCACTAAAAATTACATAAGATTTTCTTGAGTTTACATATATTAGGTGCTATCATGAGTCTTTTTATACAAAGACGTTATGCCTTTGTACAATGACTATTCAATAGCTAAAAAGAATAGTTCATATTAAGTCTAAATTGGTATGATGTGGTATTTCACATTATTGCTATATTTACAAGCACTTTTAATATTATTGGATTAAATAAATTTATTATGGCAAAAGAAGAAAGTATTGAAATGCAAGGCACTGTGCTTGAAACATTGCCAAATACAACTTTTCGTGTAGAGCTTGAAAATGGTCATATAGTTATGGCACATATCTCAGGTAAGATGCGCAAAAATTATATTAGAATTCTAACTGGTGATAAGGTTACAGTACAGATTACCCCTTATGATCTAACTAAAGGTCGTATTACCTTTAGAGCTAGATAATAGCTTTTTTAGCACAGGAGCTTAATGCTCCTGTGTCTCTTATTTAAATAGAAATTAACCAAAGCCATCAAAATACTTGACAGCTTATATATTAATTACATATTAGCAATAATAGCCTTTCCAAATTCTTGAGTTGATAAAGCTTTAACATCAGTCATTTGAGCTGCAAAATCAGCTGTTACCTTACCTTGAGTTATTGCTTCTTCCATACCTTTTACAATTAGATCGGCAGCTTCTTCCCAACCCATATAACGAAGCATCAATTCTGCTGATAAAATAATTGAGCCAGGATTTGCTATTCCCTTATTTGCAATAGTTGGAGCAGTACCATGAGTTGCTTCAAAAATAGCACATTGTGTACCAATGTTAGCACCAGGAGCAATACCAATACCACCTACAATAGCAGCTAAAGCATCTGAAATATAATCACCATTTAAATTCATAGCTGCAACTACATCATAATCTTGAGGATATAATAAGATATTTTGTAAAAAAGCATCTGCTATACAATCTTTAACTACAATTCTCTTATTATTTTTTGGATTGATAAAACTTACTACACCATTATCATCCTTTGTAGCTCCATAATTTGAGGATACAAACTCATAAGCCCAATTTTTAAAAGCACCTTCAGTAAATTTCATGATATTGCCTTTATGAACAATTGTTACAGACTTTCTATCATGATTTATAGCATATTGACAAGCTGCTTTAATTAAACGCTCTGTACCTTGTTTTGACATTGGCTTAATGCCAATACCACAACCATCCTTAAAGCGTATTTTTTTAACCTGCATTGTATTTTCTAAAAAGTCTATTACTTGTTTAGCACCTTGAGAATCTGCTTCCCATTCAATACCTGCATAAATATCTTCAGCATTTTCTCTAAATATAATGGTATCAGTAAGCTCTGGATGCTTTACTGGAGATGGTACACCTTTAAAATAACGTACAGGACGTAAACATACATACAAATCAAGTCCTTGACGCATAGCTACATTTAATGATCTAATACCACCACCTACAGGAGTAGTTAAAGGTCCTTTAATTGCAATATGGTAGTCTTTAATAAATTCTATAGTCTCATCAGGTAAATAAACATTTTCACCATAAACTTCTGTTGATCTACCACCTGCATAAATCTCCATCCAAGAGATCTTTTTCTTACCTGCATAGGCCTTTTCAACAGCAGCATCTACAACCTCCTGCATAACAGGGGTAATATCAATACCAATACCGTCACCTCTAATAAATGGAACAATAGGATTATTTGGTACTTGTAAATTACCATCCTGATCTAAAAGTATTTTACTACCATTAGTAGGTACTACAACCTTACTTTGAAATGACATGTTTTAACTCCATAAATTGCCCTAATTTTTAAAGATATTGGGCTTTTTGCTTAAATAAGTTTAGAATATTTTCCAATTGTAGCAATTAGCTAGCATGATTGAATAGTATTTTAATAGCAAATTTCCATTCTAAAAAAATTTGCACATTTTTGAAAATATAAATTTCTAACATTGTGAATTTAGTTACAGCAAATTTTTAAAATTTGTCTTTATTTTGGTAAAATATAGCCTTTAAGGAGTGATTATGACAAAACGTTTTATGCCACATTGCACTGTGGCTTTATTAATTGAGCACAATAATAAAATCTTAATGGTTGAAGAGCTTGATGAATATGGCAAAAGAGTTTTTGGAATACCTGCAGGTCATGTTGATGCTCAAGAATCTATTATACAAGCTGCCATACGTGAAGGCAGTGAAGAAGTTGGCTGTCCAATTATACTTGAAAATTTAATTGGCGTTTATGATTATGTTAAAGAAAATGAAACCATATTGCGTTTTTGCTTTAAAGCTAGATTAGAACAAGTACCAGATAGCTTTACGCCAAATGATCCAGATGGCGAAATTCTTGCTGTTAAGTGGTATGATAAAGATAGCATTTTTGCAAATAAAGATAAGTGGAGAACACGTCTTGTTGGTTTGTGCTTACAAGACTACTACAATGGTCAAGCATTTCCTTTAAACTTAATTAAAGTTACAGGTTTAGAATAATTCATGCAATTTGATAGCAATATACCTTATGATAAATTACAAGGTGCTCATGTAGTCGTGGGTGTGTCAGGTGGTGTTGATTCTTCAGTTTCTGCTGCTATTTTAAAAGAACACGGTTTAAAAGTTACTGCCTTGTTCATGAAAAATTGGGAAGAAGATGATACTGATACAGTTTGTGCTGCAGCTCAAGATAAAGAAGATGCTCAAGCTGTCTGTGATAAATTAGGCATTGAGTTTAAAACTATTAACTTCTCATATGAATATTGGGAAAGTGTTTTTGAAATCTTTTTAAAAGAATATAAAGCAGGTCGTACTCCAAATCCTGATATCTTATGCAATAAGGAAATTAAGTTTAAAGCTTTTTTAAACTACGCTCTACAAGATTTAGAGGCAGACTTTATTGCTACAGGTCACTATGCAAGACGTAGCTTTAACACTCCTAAAGCACATTTATTACGTGCTTTAGATAATAATAAAGATCAATCTTACTTTCTACATGCTATAGGTCCTAATGTTTTAGATAAAGTACTATTTCCTATAGGACACATCAATAAACCTCAAGTGCGTCAAATAGCTAAAGAACGTGAGCTTGTAACTTATCAGAAAAAAGATTCTACTGGTATTTGCTTTATAGGAGAAAAGAGATTTAAGCTCTTTTTAGAAAAATATTTAGGTGCTCAAAAAGGTCCTATTGTTACTGTTGATGGCAAAGAAATTGGTACACATGACGGATTAATGTTTGCCACTATTGGTCAAAGAAAAGGCTTACATATTGGTGGTATGCATGATAGTACTGGTGAACCTTGGTATGTGGTGGATAAAGATTTAAAAAATAATAAATTAATTGTAGCTCAAGGACATGATCATAGAGCTCTTTACTCAAAAGGTTTAATAGCTAATGATATGACTTTTATTACTGATATGCCTAATTTTCCACTAAAATGTACCTGCAAAACCCGTTATCGTCAAGCTGATATTGCTTGTACTATCACAAAAGAACAAGATAATCTTATTGTTATGTTTGATAATGAAGTTTCCTCTATAGCACCTGGTCAATCTGTAGTTTTTTATCAAGATGAAGAGTGCTTAGGCGGAGCTGTGATTACTAAGTCAATAAAGGAGTAAACTGTGGCAGATTTACGATCAGAAACCATAGCACTAGCAGCCTTATTTCAAGCTTGTAATCAAATTCAAAAAATAGCTAGAACTGGCTATGCTGATTCGCATGCAAGTGCTGCAATTATTCGTGCCCTAATCATTACTGATGCAAAGACTATTGATGATATTTATGACCCTCAAAAATTAGTTGTAGGTCTTAAACAATTAGTTACCTCTTTTACTGCTATTAGTAGTGATAAACAAGAAAGTACTATAGAAGTTACTAAAAATGCCTTTAAACTTATAGCACTAGAACAAGCTATTGAAAAAAATGCTCAAATATTTAATCGCTTAGGACAGAATATAGATAGTTTAAGACTAAGTATTCTATCTAAATATAGTGATTATGAAGATGGTAACGTTGATACAGTATTAAAAGAAGATTGTATTAAAGATTATGCTGATCTATATCAATCATTAATTAGTCCTAACTTCCCTAAACTGATTATTTATGGAGAGGAACAATACTTACGTATCAGTGAAAATCAAGATCAAATAAGAGCTCTATTATTGGCTGCTATTAGAGCTGTAGTACTATGGCGTCAAGTTGGAGGTCGCCGCAGATTTTTTGTCTTTAGACGTAAATCTATTATAGCAAATGCAAAAACACTTCTTAATTTAAATTAATCTTGAGGTAAATATGGAACTTAGTTCATTAACAGCAATTTCCCCATTAGATGGTCGCTATGAATCAAAAGTAAGCGAACTACGCTCAATTTTTTCAGAATATGGTTTAATGCGCTTTAGAGTTGAAGTTGAGCTAAACTGGTTAAAAAAACTAGCAGCCTGCCCTCAAATAAGTGAGGTTCCAGCTTTTTCACAAGAGACTATTGATTATATCGATAGCATAATAGCTAACTTTAGTCTTGAAGATGCTCTTGATATTAAAAAGCGTGAAGCTGTAACAAATCATGATGTTAAAGCTGTTGAATATTTCCTAAAAGATAAGGCTAAACAAAATAAAGAATTAGATGCAGTCAAAGAATTTATTCACTTTGCATGTACTTCTGAAGATATTAACAACAATTCTCATGCTTTAATGTTAAAAACAGCTCGTGATGAGGTTTTACTGCCATATATAGATAGTGTAATTGAAGCAATTACTAAACTTGCTCATACTTATGCAGACGTATCACTACTTGCTAAGACTCATGGACAACCTGCTTCACCTACCACTATTGGTAAAGAAATGGCAAATGTAGTTTATAGATTACGCCGTCAAAGAGATCAAATTGCCAAAATTGAGATCTTAGCTAAAATTAATGGTGCTGTTGGTAATTATAATGCTCACTTGGTAGCCTATCCAGATATTAATTGGTATGAGTTTTCAAAGGATTTTGTAACCTCCTTAGGTTTAAGCTTTAATCCTTATACAACTCAAATTGAGCCTCATGATTATATAGCAGAGCTATTTGCTGCTTTAGAACGTTTTAATAATATAATGATCGATTTTGATAGAGATATTTGGGGTTACATTTCCTTTGGTATCTTTAAACAAAAAACTATTGCAGGTGAAATTGGCTCTTCAACTATGCCTCATAAAGTAAATCCTATTGATTTTGAAAATTCAGAGGGTAATTTAGGTTTAGCTAACGCTATCTTCTCTCACTTAGCTAATAAATTACCAATTTCACGCTTCCAACGTGATTTAACTGATTCAACAGTGCTTAGAAATCTAGGTGTAGCTTGTGGTTATTCTTTACTCGCTTGGAAATCTACAATGAAGGGTATTTCAAAGCTTGAGGTAAATCAAATAAAAACCCAACAAGAGCTTGATAATAATTGGGAAGTGTTAGCAGAACCATATCAAACTCTAATGCGTCGTTATGGTATTGATAATCCTTACGAAAAACTCAAAGAATTAACTCGTGGTCATAGCGTAAACAAAGACACTATGCTTAAGTTTATTGATAGCCTAGAGCTACCAGAAGAAGCAAAAGAAAGACTAAGAGCACTAACACCTGCTAACTATATTGGTCGTGCTATAGATTTTGCTAAAGAAATTTAAGTTTAAAAAGATCAAATAGTATTCATTAATTATAAAAAAGATCTAAGATACTCTTAGATCTTTTTTATTTACTTAGTAAATAGTGTTTACGCCACTTTCCTGCTTTATAAAAACCTATATCACCATTTTTATAAATAATATTGTGACAAGGAATAATAAGTAAAATATCATTTTTAGCTAAAACTTGACCTATAGCTAAAGATGAGGTTTGCTTATTAAAATAATTACTATATGCTATAGCAACATCTTGATAACAAGCTATTTTTTGTATAAAGAACTTATGTAAAATAAATAACACCCTATCTTTATACTTAGATAGATCAAAGCTAAGATAAGTAAAATTAATTATATTTTTAAATTTAAAATACTCCTCAAGATAAATAAGAGCTGCTTTAAGAATAGGATTAACATATTCATAGGCCTTAGTTTTTAAATATTTATCACAATAAAAATCTAAAGATATTAATTTACATTCGTCTGCTATAAGATAAATAAGACCTAATTTACTAGAGTAAGTACATTTATATAGGTATGGCATAATCTAAGTTTAATAAATAATAAACTATTTACTATATGCAGCAAAAGGTACATTTATACATTTATTGTCTTACTTAATAACAATCAACTAGATATAATCTTACCATAAATTTGATATGTATATAGAGAGTTTTGATAACTTTTATTGATTACAATATATTTATTTAGATCAAAAACACTATCCCTTAAAAATAAAGGATAATGTTTTTATATTAAGGTATTACTTTAAATATCTTTGATATGGAATGTTAAGTAATCTATTATCTTCAATTTTAATACCATCAATTTCACTTAATTGAGCATTTGTATTAAGAGCCTCTAATAAATCTATAGTAACAATTGCTAATTTTTGTGCATCGTTATTAACAGTGCCACTTAAAAAACCTTTACTTACAGCGTCTTTTGCTTCCTTAATAGCATCAATGCCGAATATTGGAATATATTTATCGTTACCATTATTATAATCGTTAAGTTGTAAAGCATTGATAGCACCTAAAGCCATAGCATCATTATTACTAATAATAAGCTCAATATCTTCAAGTTTATTTCGATCTATAGCATTAGTCATCATTTCAAAACCAGAACTATATGACCAATTTCCTGTATTTGATTCAATAATTTTATAATTAATTTTTGCGTCATGTAAAATTTTTAATACAGCATTAGTTCGAGTTTGTGAGTCTTGATGGTTAGATGGACCTTTTAAAAGAACTAGGTTAATTGCACCATCTTTATTTTTATCAAAAGATCCATGTTTCTCCATATACTCTAAAATTGCCTCTCCCTGATAAAAACCAGCCTGTCTAGGATCTGATCCAACATAATATGCTTTATCATAACTATCTAAAGCATGTAAATCTGGTATACGATTGAAAAATACTAAATAAGCATCAGCTTTTTTTGCCATATCAATCACAGCTGTTGCATTATTTACATCTACAGGATTTACTGCTAACAAACGACCATTTCGTGAAATAGCTGTTTCTATTTGTAATAATTGTTCATAAGTATTATCACTAGCATCAAACTCATGTAATATTAATTCTTTTTCATTTTTAATTACATCAATATTACTCTTAACTTCTTTAATAAAGTTATCTGCTTGATTGTAATAAAAAACATCTATGTGGGCAGATTCTGCAAAAACGCTAGCACTTATAAAAGCTAAAGCTAATAGAGCTAATTTCATAACTAAACCTCTTAACCTTCAATAACTACATCATTATGATCTGACGACACATGCTGTGCTGCCATTAAATTTGCATAATCTACAGCATTCCTAAAATTATTAGTTGTTGCAAATTTTGAACAAAAAGCACCTACAAAACAATCTCCAGCTCCATGTGTAGAAATAAGTTTAACCTTATGTACATCAAGCCCCCATGGTTCTTGACCTTGTAAACAACAAGCTACACCTTTATCTCCTGCTGTCACTATAACGGATTTAAAATATTTACTTAAGTCTAAGCATGCTTTTTTAGCATCATCTAAATTTTCTATATTAATATTAGTAAATTGTCTAGCTTCAACCTCATTAACAATCAAAATATCAATTAAATCTTTTAGTTCATCCTCCATTTTCATGGCAGGTGCTGCATTAATACAAACTAATATGCCTCTTTGCTTAGCCGCTTTAGCTGCTGCTATATTTGTAGAAGCTAAAACCTCATTTTGTAAAACTAAAATTTTAGCATTATCCCAAAGAGTATTTTCACTAAAAATATTATTATCTATTTTTAAATTAGCCCCAGATACAATAACAGCCTCATAATCACTATCATCTTTAATAGCAACTGACATACCTGTTTTTGTATTTTGTATATGTTGAATATAACTAGTATCTATATTATGTTTTTCTAAAACTTGTAATATTCCTTTAGCAAAAGCATCATCTCCTACTGCACTTACCATAGTAACATTACATCCATACTTAGCAACAGCAAGTGCTTGATTACCACCCTTACCACCAAATTTAGGATACCACTTAATTCCAGTAACAGTTTCTCCCTTTGTTGGTCTGTGTGGAGCTTCTACAAAAATATCATAATGCAAAGATCCAACTACTACTATTTTTTCCATAGCAAATCCTCACTACCATTTAACTCTTTTATTAGTGACTACCTTTTGTGTTTTAACTAAGTTTTGCTCTGATTCTTTCAAACGACGTTGAACGTAAGCTACATAAATCACATCTAATATATTTAATTGAGCAAGTCTAGCAGCTGCATTTTCATTTAATAAACTTGAACCTTGAGAAGTGGAGCGTAAAATTACATCAGCATATTGGGTGATAGGAGATGTTGCATAATTAGTCAATACGATAGTTTTAGCTCCAATATCTTTTATAGTTTTAAGTGCCTCTATAACATCTTTAGTACAACCTGAATGACTTACAGCTAATGCCACACTATCTTTAGTACAAACAGATGCAGCCATTAACATAAGATGTGAATCACTATAAACAAAGGTTCTAACACCTATTTTTAATAGTTTATGTGAAAAATCATGAGCAATTTGTGCTGAACCACCTATACCTAAGAGTAAAATTTCTTTTGCATTTAAGAGCATATCTACACTTTTTATAATGTCATCTTTATCAATAATACTTAAAGTTTCCTTAATTGCTATAATTGAATTTTTAAAAACCTTATCTATTAATTGATCAATGCTATCATCACAAGATATCTCATTATATTCATGAGAAATTTTTTCTCTTTTATATTTTGCTAAGTTATTTTTTAGTTCTTTAAAACCACTAAAATTTAACTTTCTAGCTATTTTTACCAAGGTAGCTTCAGACACATCATTCTTTAATGCTATCTCTTTGATGCTTGTTTTTTCATCAAAATCTTGCATGGCTAATATATTATCAACAACCTTCAATTCTAATGATGTAAGACTTGGTCTATACATTCTTATATTTGCACCTATTGTTCTTGGATCTAAATCAGCCATACAAGTCTCCTTAGATTATTTACCTCTTGTAGCTCTATCTACTAACATAGCAACAATAATAATTATACCTGTTGCAAGTAATTGATAGAAAGATTGAATATTGAGTAAGGTGAAACCATTAGTTAATGATCCTAAAATTATAGCACCTAATATAGTACCAAATACACTTCCCTTACCACCCATTAAAGAGGCACCACCAATAGCAGCGGCAGCAATAGCATTCATCTCCCACAAATTACCTAATGTAGGTTCTGCTGCACCTAATCTGCCTACTAAAATTAAAGCAGCAATAGCGGCAAGTACACCTGAAATTACATATACAGCAATTTTTGTTTTAGCTACAGGTACACCACAAACTCTGGCAGCCTCTTCATTACCACCTACAGCAAAAATATATTCACCAAGTGGTGTTTTAGTTAAAATAATATAGAGTACTATAGCTACTACAGCTGCAATAATGATAGGACAAGGAATACCTAAAACTGAACCATTAATAAAGCTTCTAAAACTACTTGGAATACCAAAAATAGGGTTACCACCAGTATAAATTAAAGCAATAGCTCTACATAAAGATAAACTACCTAATGTTACAATAAATGGTTGTAAACCTGCATAAGCAATTAACACACCATTAAATAATCCATATAATGCGCCAACTAATAATGCAGCAATTACTGCTAAAGGTACTGATACTCCTGCTACCATTAAAGAGGCACAAACTACAGCAGCTAAAGCTGCTACAGGACCTACTGATAGATCAATACCAGCTGAAATAATAACTAATGTCATACCTAGTGCTACAATAGCATTAATGGCTGATTGCTGCATAATATTAATAAGATTTGGAGCTGTAAAAAATACAGGAGATAATAGTGAAAACACTATAAAAATTATAATTAAACCTATTAAAGTACCTGCATCTCGTATATTAAATTTTAAAGAAAATGCCTGCTTTAATTCATTTTTTGTATCGCTCATATTATTATCTCCTTTTTATGCAACCTGTTTATTTTGACCTATAGCATACTTTGCTAAGTTATCTTCATTAATATCATCATGCTCAAGATTAGCTACAATTTCTCCTTCACGCATGACTAAAACTCTATCAGAAACACGCATTATCTCTGTCATTTCTGAAGAAATAACTAAAACAACTTTGCCTTGTTTAGCTAAATCCTCTATTACTTGATAAATCTCACTTTTTGCACCAACATCAATACCACGTGTTGGCTCATCAAATAAAAATATTTGTGTACCAGAGGCTAACCATCTACCAATAATCACTTTTTGTTGATTACCACCACTTAATGTACCTATTGTTCTATCTACATTAAGAGGCCTTAGATTTAGCTCTTTCATAAAATCAAGAGAAATATTCTTTAAAAATGAACGTCTAATAAGACCAAACTTGGTATAACGTTTCATATCAGGCATAGCAATATTAACGCTAATAGCTCTTTGCTTTAAAATACCATCCTTTTTTCTATCTTCAGGTACTAAACCAATACCATGAGCTATAGATTGTTTAACTGAATACAAAGGTAAATTTTTACCATTAACTAAAATACTGCCTGAAGTTGGTTTATCAAGACCTGCAATTAATCTAAATAATTCAGTACGACCAGCTCCCACTAAACCTGAAATACCTAAAACTTCCCCTTTATGTACTTTAAAACTAGCGTTCTTTACTACATTGCCACGACTTAAATTTTTAACCTCTAAAACACATTCATTAGTACAATATGAGTGATGAGATACTTTTTCTATCTTTCTACCAACCATTTTTGTAACTATAGAATCCTCACATTCATCTTTCATATCTACACATGCGATAAAATGACCATCTCTTAAAATTGTTGCTCTATCACATACAGTAAATATCTCATCCATTTTATGTGAAACATAAATTACAGAAACTCCACTCTTAGCCAAATTTCTAATTAATACAGATAAATTTTCAAACTCACGTGGAGTTAAACTTGAAGTTGGCTCATCCATAGCTATAACTTTAGCATTATCTAAAAGTGCTCTTGCAATCTCAACAATTTGTTGTTGTGATACTTTTAAATCTTTTATTTTGACAGTAGGATCAATAGTGTCATCTAATTGTTTTAAAATTTCTTTAGCTCTTTGAATTTCGTATTTTTTATCTACAAAAGTCCCTATTTTAGTTATAGGTCTACCTAAAAACATATTTTGAAATACGGAGAGTTCGGGAACATTTTGTAACTCTTGATGTATCATGGCTATACCAAGCTCTCTAGCAGCAAGTGGACTTGATATCTCAACCTCATTACCATCAATATAAATTTGTCCTTTAGTGGCTTTAATTACACCAGATAGCATATTTAATAAGGTTGATTTACCAGCCCCATTTTCACCAACTAGAGCATGTACCTCACCTGGTTTAACATTAAAATCTACGTCTTCTACTACTGTGACAGGACCATACTTTTTGGTCATGCCCTTCATACTCAAACGATAGTCTCCCATATGAACTCTCCTTTTAACAATATAGGTATATGTTATTCAGTCAAAGCTTTTCTTAAAGCCTCAACATCTTTAGTGCTATACTTTTCTATATTGTCTTTAGTAATTAAAGCTTGTGGTGTTGAAACTACACGTGGTAAATCTTGTCCACCAACAACTCTTAAAGCTACTTCCATAGCAACTTCACCTGTTAATAGAGGGAAGCTATCTACAGTACCTGTAAGTTCACCTTGACGTATTGAGTTATAAGCATCAGAAATACCATCTGTACCAAATACATAGCACTTATCTAGTTTATTAGCTGCTTTAACAGCTTCAACAACACCTAAAGCCATACCATCGTTGTTTACATAAAAACCTACTAAATCTGGATATCTTTGCAGAATATTAGTAGCTGCATTATAAGCTTGCTCTCTACTCCAATTAGCAGGAACTGAAGCAACTAACTCAAACTTATCAGATGTAGCAATAGTCTCGCTAAAACCCTCTGTTCTTTGCTTTGCAGCATAAACACCAGGTTGACCTTCAATTACAGCAACCTTACCACCATTTGGTACATTCTCAATAAACCATTTAGCAACTCTTACACCATTATCCTTTTGCACTACACCAACATAGTATTCAGTAACAGGAAGTACTGCATCATTTACATTAATAAATGGTATGCCCTTAGCTTTAGCACTATCAAAAGCAGCTTGTAAATTTGCATCAGTTTGAGGTGAAGCAAGCAATGCATCATAACCTTCTGTAATCATAGTTTCAGCTATAGATAATTGACCTATTTGATCTTCTTCATTAGCTGCTGCTAGATAAGACACAAAAACCTTATATTTATCAGCAAAACTCTTATATCCCTCACCTAATGTTCTCCAATATTCATTAGTTAGAGTCTTAGATACACCACCAATGCGAATTCCCTCTTTAACCTCAGGAATTGGACCATATTTAGCTTCTAATTGTGTCCAATCAATACGATCTTTTTCAGTATCTGAGTTTAAAGGTGGTAAATCAGCAGCAAAAGCACAAGTTGAAAAAGTAGCAGCTATTGCAGTGAATACTAATTTTTTCTTTAATTGAGCAAACATAACAAACTCCTTTTAAGTTAGTTAAAAAATAGTTATTTAAAAAGATACTTATTAACAACAAGTTGAGATAATGGAGAATCTTGCATATTTATAGCTTTTTCTAAATCTTCATCAGAATTTAGCTTATCTGCAATCTCTATAAGTTTATTTACCATTTGAATATTAGCTTCACACTCACTAACTGGATCTGTACCACTAGCGTCAGGGAAAGTATCAAAATAGTAAGAACCATTGAAATTCTCTTTTCTAAGTTTCCAAATAAGCTCTAAAGTTGCTCTGATATTTACAGACCCAACCATTAAGCCATCATCTCTTTTGCCCCAACCATCATTTAAATGAAGACCTAAGATACGAGAATGTTTAGCTATTAAACTAGCAGCAAAAGCTGGCATTTCATTAGCATATAACACATGACAAAAATCTAAGGTTACTCCCATATTTTTATAACCAATATCATTAACAGCCAATAAAGTAGTACCAGCATTTGGTAAAATTGAATAAGCTCTTGGTTCATTAGGCTTATACTCAATACTAATATCGCACTCTGGTGCAAACTCACAAATCTCTTGGAAGCACTTAATCATGTCATCCCAAATCTTGTCATAATTAGCTTGAAAGCTATAATCAAAACCATCTTGACCCAGCCAAATGGTCATTAAATTAGCACCAAACTTATATCCTGCCTCTATACCTTTTTTAGTTAAATCTACAGCTTCTTGTCTTACTCTCTTTTCTGGATGAGTAAATGCACCTAATTGAAATTCAGGTAAAGTGTTATAGCGCATTGCCATTCCGTTAACTTTTAATCCCTTATCCTCAATATATTGCTTAAGCTCATTAATATCATCTTTTATGTGCTGTGGATAATTTAAATCTAGATGAGTAAGCCCTTTAACAGTAGCTGCTCTATCTATCATTTGTCTTGTTGATGGTTTGCCTTTAAGATCAGGCCAAAAAGCATGAGCTTTAGCCCCAAATGAGTTTAAACGTGTAGCAAATTTAATTTCTTCCATTTTACTCTCCACAAATATTTACCATAGATAAAATTTACTACTTTTAAATTTAAAGTAAAATATTTAATTATAAATATATGATAGCTATCACAAAATAAATTTATAAAAATACTTTATAAAGTAAAATTATATGTTATATGAAGTGTATATTTTTTATTAATAAATTGATTTTTATATAGAAAAATATTTTTATAATTTATATAAATAAAAATATAACAAAATATTTTATTTAATAAATTACTATTTATCTGTTTAAATATTTTTTAATTTTAAAAAAATGTAAATTTTAACTCAAAAATAATTTATTATAGAACAATAGTAAGTAAAATTATTTGTATAAAAAACTAATTTATAAATAAAGCTTATATTTTTAAGTGCATTAATATAATTAAAAATATCTTAGTTATAAAAATAGATAAACATAGAATTTAATAAGTTAGGACACTAATAAAGGTATGTTATAAATTGATTAATACTAGAAATTATAATTGATAACTTTAAATTAAATTTGCTATCTATAAATTAAAATAATGCAACTAAAAGCTGCCCTATATTCAAAAAGAGAAAATAATATTTTGCTGTATATTACTTGTTTTATGAGTTAGAACGTATAACGAGCACCTATTGAGTATACATTTTGCTCATAGTTAACATCTGTAGATTTTAAGAAACTCTTGCTTGCATCATCACTACTGTCTGTTCCTGCATCTAATCTTGCTTCAGCCCATACATTAAAGTTTGGGTTAATTTGATAGTTTACATAAATAGGTATTGTATAAGCACTAACATTATAAGACTTAGCATCCTTTACTACCGCTCTATCAAAATCAACATTCTGCCATTCATAGCCTGTTCTAACAGATAAACCATTATTAAAACTATACCCAAACACAAGCTCAAGACCAGTAACAACATAACCTACATCAGTAGCACTTCTGCCATTGGCTTTTTTCACATCATATAGACTAAAACTGCGAGCTTGATACAAAGTAGCAACATAAGGTCCTTGAGCAAGTCTACCCCCATGATGCTGATAATGCTAATTGATCATAAAAGTCATATTTACCTGTATTTAAATTATTGTGAGCAAAACCAACACCTACTGCATTTTCATGATTAGAAAAGTTTGCATAACCATAACCTGCACGTACTGCTATCGGTCCAAATAGTACATCTGATGATGTATAACCTACGGAAACAGCAATTGCCCCTTCTATAGCTAATCTTTCTTTTAAAATTTCATTATTGCTATTGATATATGCATTTGAGTAATATGCACCATCTACTGCTTGATCTTTTTGTGAAGCTTGATATGAAATGTTTGCATCAAAGCCATAACCAGACCATGAGTACATTACCATTGCATCACGCTTGTCATCGTTACCTGCTTGACCTACACAACCCCAATCATCAAAAATATCAGTAGTATTTAATACATACTTAATTGCATCTTCAAAGGTACCTACCTTAATTTGACCATATTGACCAAAATCAGCACCTACCCATGCATAACATGCTGCAAAACTATCATTCTTTTGACCATCAGCCACATCCCATTCAACCTTAGCAAAACCAGCAATACCTTAGGTTAATTGAGTACGCATATCAAAACCTAAGCGACCTGATGCAACAATAGTATTATCATTTGCATTAGCACCTGCACCATTAGCATTTCTAGAATAAATAACACTCTGTACACGACCATAAATATCTAATGAGGTTCCATCCTTATCATAAACAGTTGTGGCTGAAACTGCAGATGAAGCTGCTAATGCAGCAATAGCTAAAGCTAACAATGACTTCTTCATTTTCTATCTCCAAAGTTTTTACTATTATTTGTATATGCAAAAAATATAGCATGATAAATATTATGTATCCATAGATAAATTTTATAGATATTTAAATTTATACTTTATTTTCAATAAGTTATTTAATAGTCAGCTAAGGGTATTTGATAGTTTTATAATTAATAATAGATAAGATAAGCTATATGCTATCTATAAATATATTTAATAAATTAAAGTTAAGAACTCAACTTTCCAACTTAAATAATAGTTAAAAGTTGAGTTAAAGCTAAGCCCTTAGCGGCTTTAGCTGCTCTTTAA
>CALXNP010000015.1 GCA_944389785.1 uncultured Anaerobiospirillum sp. | reverse complement strand
CTGTCAACTTACCCTAATTTATAGGTATCATGCAAATCAAAAGTGTGATCTAACACGCTTCATCGGTTTGCCGTATTATTTTTTACTTAATTTAATTTTTCATATGTATAAATATAAAAAGGCTTAAAAACTATTTGTTAAAAGTTAACTTATTGATTTTATAGCTTTATATGCTTTGGCATAAAATCTGCATTTTAAAGTAAAACTTAGGTTATTTGTAATATGGTAGGTACATATTATTCTAAGTTAACATATTGAGATTTAAGTATTTTTGAGGTTTTTTATGGCAGGTGGGATTACAATAGATAATGGTAATAATGCAAATATTGCCATTAATGATTACCTAAAAGGTAATTCAAATCTTAACCTAAAAAATCAATTTGATGATATTTTCTCTATGCTTATGTCTAATAAGGATAACAATAATGTTAAGCCTAATAAGGATAAAGAGGCATTAAGTCATGAGCAAAAATCTTTTTCAAAATTTGATAGCGATTTTAGGACTAATAAGAAGACTGATAATCGCAATGGTAAAGATAAAGTAGAAGATCTAACTAACGAAGATGAGGAAGATAAGCAACTGACTCAAAATAATGAGCTATTGCTATCAGATAATGAGTTATTGCCAGTAAGCTATGAGTCAAGGCAAATTAATGAAAATGGAATAAATACACAAGATCTTACTGCTGAACAAAGTTATGATGTGATCAAGACTAAGAGTAATGGTATTAAGTTTTTAAATGCTCAAGCAACAAAGCAAGATACAAATATTTTTGCTAATTTAAATTCAAATACTGATATTGATTTTGATGCATCACAATTAAATAATTTACTAAATCAAGATACACAGCAATTGTCTTTAGATGATATGGCAAATGATTTAAATATCAAAACAGTGTCATATAAAACTTTAGAAAATGTTAAGACAGATGATGCTAGTAGTAAGACTGCAGATAGTTTATTAAATGGCATGGAAAATGTTGCTGATGAGCAAAACAGCTATATTACTAAGTTAAAAGAAGATTACTTAAATAAGCTTAATGAAAATTCACAAAAGCCAACTATGGAGCAAGTTAATTTAACTAATAAGCTCAATAGTTTTGTAGACAATGCTATGAATGCAGCTTTAGCTAGTTTGCAGAATGTAGTTAAAAATTCAAAGTTTGGTAATAGTTATGATCTTGATATGAACTATAATGTAGAGCAAGCTCTTGTCAGCACAACAGCTAAATCATCATTATTTGGTAATCAACAAGATATTTTTGTTAGCAGTGCCAATAGTTCAATTTTAAGTAATAATACTTTTACTAACTTAAATAGTTTTGCCACTGCTAAAGCTAGTACCAATACCAATAGCTTATTATTAAGCCAAGATGCTCAAACTAATGCTCAAGAGATTGCACATAAAGTTATGCAGATGGCTAGTAAGAATTTAAAGGTTATGGAGCTTGATCTTGATCCTAATAATTTAGGTAAGATGAAGATAGCTTTTAATCTAAATGATAACAATGAGGCTGTATCCGTAGCTATTGCCGCAGCAAGTCCTATAACTAAGGATTTACTTGAGCAATCTGCACCACGTTTACGTGAAATTTTGCAAGCTAATAATATTGTGCTAGATAATAATATTTATGCTTTAGATAGTTCTTTTGATGCTAATGGTGGTTTTAATTTTGATCAAAACTCTGGACAAAATCAAGAGCAAAAGCCATTTAGTGATAAGCAAGTTCTTTTTGCTGATTTAAATGAAACAGAAGAAGAATTAGCACAAGCAAATACTGCTACACATAATTATATTAATCTAGATGATAATAGTGTTTCTTACTTTGCTTAAAGCTTAATACTTTAATCTCTATATATTAAGGGAGTGACTTGTTAGTTACTCCCTTTTTAACATTTAAGTACAATTTTTAGATTTTTTATAATTAATTTCTGCTCTTAGTAATGAGTAAGATATGTATGTCCTCATATAAAATAGTTCAATAAAAAATTTATTACAGCAATATCTAGAGTTTTTATTGATATTAAACAAATTTTAAGCAAGTGGCATGTTATTAGACATTTTTTGACAAATTCATCTGTGACTTTTGATTTTAAGCATAGATAAAACTATGCTAAGAAAACAAAATTAAATATTTTTATAGCTATCTTTAAAAAGAGTAAATGTTGTGTTGTATGTAAACTAAATCAACTTGCTTTAGCTTATTAATATAGTTAAAATCAATGCATATCATATTAGTAGTTTATGTTGGCATATAACTTGCTGTTTTTAGATTGATGTCATTTTTTTGATATTAAATAACAATTAATGTATTTAGAGTTAAACAGTTTGTAATAGGTTTTAAGTGTATTTAAAAAAATAGCTTTTTTACTTGAAAATATGTAAAGTTAAAAATTTAAGCTATTGATATAATATACAAAAATCTTACAAGAAGTTAAATATATTTTTGTAAGAAGCCTTTTATGTTGGCTGTGTGGACCAGCCTGTACGGGTAGTATTATTCGTATTAAAATTTGGTAAGAGTAGTTCACACTAACTTTAGTTAGATAAAATTTAACTAGGTAAATATTAAGGATTGTTGTATGGCTAAAGATAAAAAGGCTGCTAAAGAGCCAAAAAGTAAGAAGAAGCTGTTTATAATTTTAGCTATTGTGCTTTTAGTATTAATTCTAGGCGCTGGTGGCTATGCAGGCTTTGCTTATTTTACTAAATCGGGTCCATTTGCTCCTATAATTCCTACACAAGAGGAAATTGATAAAGAGGCAAAAGCTCGTGAAGCTCAAATGAAACTAGCCTCAGAAGAGAGAGTGGTTTATTTAGAATCTGCCTTTACTTTTAATTTACAAGAAACAAGTAAGAGACAAAGATTAGTACAAATAGAGGTTGCTTTAGTGGTACTTGGTCCTGAAAATGAAGAGTTGGCTACTAAGCATAAGCAGTTGATTGCATCTGAGATTTCTAATGTATTGTCTAAACAGTCATATACATCTTTAATGGCTCAAAGTGGCAGAGAAAGATTAAAACATTTATTGCTTGAAACTATTAGAGCTCGTTTAATTGGTATTGTTAGCAAGCCAGTAGTTGATCAGGTTTTATTCACCAACTTTGTAATGCAGTAGGTATTCTAGGTGACAGAGTTTTTAACACAGGATGAGATTGATGCTCTTTTACATGGAGCTGATGATATCGAACCTGAGAAAGTAAAAGAAGAAGCAGATGGCATTAAGGCTTTTGACTTTGGCTCTCAAGAGCGTATTGTTCGTGGTCGTATGCCAACCTTGGAGCTTGTTGATGAGCGTTTTGCTCGTCACATGCGTATTAGCTTATTTAATATGATGCGCCATACCGCTGAGGTAACTTGGACTGGTGTAAAAATGATTAAGTTTGGCGAATATGTACAAACATTGTATGTGCCAACTTCATTAAATATGGTGCGTTTTAGACCTTTAAAAGGTACAGCTCTAATTACACTTGAAGCTAAGTTAGTTTTCATTCTAGTAGAAAATTTCTTTGGTGGTGAGGGTCGCTTTAGAGCTAAAATTGAAGGTCGTGAATTTACTCCTACTGAAAGACGTATTATTCAAAAATTATTAAAAATGGTTTTTGAAGATTACAAAGAAGCTTGGTCTCCAGTTATGGATGTGGAGTTTGAGTTCTTAGACAGTGAAGTAAATCCTGCTATGGCTAACATCGTATCACCAAGTGAAGTATTAGTTGTTAATACTTTCCACATTGATTTAGATGGTGGTGGCGGTGACATGCACATTGCGTTCCCTTACTCCATGATTGAGCCTATACGTGAGCTTTTAGATGCTGGTGTACAAAGTGATAAGGGTGACACTGATGTAAGATGGAATAAAGCTTTACGTGAAGAAGTAATGGATGTCAATGTTGACATGAGTGTAAAGCTACTTGATACTGTTTTAAGCCTTGAACAGGTTATGAATCTAAAAGAGGGTGATGTCATTGGTATTGATATGCCAGATGATCTTTTAGTTTGTATTGAGGATTTACCATCTTATCATGCTAAACTTGGCCGTACTAAAGAACGTATGGCTATAAAGATTACTGAAATGTTAAAACGTCCTCCATCAATGAAGTCAGATGTTTCCTTCTTGAAAGGTGCTGGAGTTTCATTTGATGATGATGAGGATATGGAAGAGTTTGATGATGATTAAAGGAGATTAAAATGTCAGACGAAAAGGAAAATCAAGCTGATTGGAGTGAATTAGTAGATGCTCCTGAGAATAGCGTAGCTGATTTTTCAAGTGCCTCTCCTGCAGATATTGAGCAATTTGCTGATTCTGTTTCAGGATCTAAAGCTCCTTTATCAAGAGAAGAGCGCAAGAAATTAGATGCTATCTTAGATATTCCTGTAACTATAACTATGGAAGTGGGACATGCTAAGATTTCTATTCGTAATTTACTACAATTAAACCAAGGTTCTGTAATTGAACTTGAGCGTTTAGCTGGTGAGCCATTAGATGTTTTAGTTAATGGCACTTTAATTGCTCATGGTGAAGTTGTTGTAGTTAATGATAAATTTGGTATACGTTTAACTGATGTTATCTCTCAAGTTGAGAGAATTAAGAAATTACGTTAATGTATAAAAGCTTATTATCTTTATTGCTAGTGGGTTTTACCTCTGTAGCAGCTGCTGCAGAGGGCAATGAGCCTGCTAGCCGTTCTATTTTAAATGCTGCTGATTTTGCACAATGGCTAGGCTCTAGCATTGTAATTATAGCTTTTATTTTTGTTATTGCTTATATCTTAAAAAAGACTAAACTAATTAGATATGTTAATAAAAATATTACTATAAAAGATCAATTAGCTTTAGGACCAAAAGAACGTATAGTTCATGTACATGTTCATGGTCAGGATTTATTGTTAGGGGTAACTGCACATAATATTAATTTAATTTGTAGATTAGATAGTAGTTTTAAAGAGCAGTTACAGCAAGCTTGTACTCAAGATGTAAGGCATGATGATGTACAAAACAAACACTAGTATTTCAAGTTTATATGCTAGACTTTATGCATGTAAAGAAAGCCTATACAAAAGCTTTATTATCGCAGGACTAGCTTTAGCTTTTGCCTTATATGCAAGTGCTACTTATGCAGCTGATCTTGATATGACAGCTTTTACAGTTAAAACAAATCCAGATGGTACGCAAGATTATTCTTTATCTTTACAAGTAGTGTTATTAATGACTTTATTGTCATTATTACCCTCAATGATGATTATGATGACATCTTTTACGCGTATTATCATCATATTAGCTATTTTACGTCAAGCTTTGGGTTTGCAAACTAGTCCGTCAAATCAAATATTAATAGGTTTAGCTGCATTTTTAACTTTATTTATTATGACCCCTGTTTTTGATGATATTTACTATAAGGCTATTGAGCCTTATTTAAATGATCAAATTCAAGCCCGTGAAGCTTTTGTACTAGGCCAAGAGCCATTAAAAAAGTTTATGTTAGATCAAACTCGTCTTACTGATTTAAATGCTTTTGTTGAGTTTGCTGGCATTACTGTAGATAGTCCTGAGAATACCCCACTTAGAGTTTTAATACCTGCTTTTATGGTAAGTGAGCTTAAAACAGCTTTTCAGATTGGTTTTATGATTTTCTTACCTTTTTTAATTATAGATCTTGTTGTGGCATCTATTCTTATGGCTATGGGTATGATGATGTTATCACCTATGATTGTATCTTTACCATTTAAACTTATGCTCTTTGTACTAGTAGATGGTTGGACTTTAATTATTGGCACTATTTTAACTAGTTATGGATTATCCGTGCCCAATTAATTAAGGAGTATTGCTATGGAGCCAGAGATTTTTGTTGATATAGTGCAGTCTGCTTTATGGTTAGTAGCTATTTTAGTTTTAGCTGGTATTTTACCTTCATTAGTTGTTGGTCTTATAGTTTCTATTTTTCAAGCTGCTACTTCAATCAATGAGCAAACTTTATCTTTTTTACCACGTTTAATAGTAACTATTTTGGCTTTAATCTTTGGAGCACATTGGGGACTTGAAAAATTAATGTCATTTTTTAATGAGCTGATGTTGTTAGTTCCTCAATTGGTATCTTAAATGAATTTTTTGGAAGTAATACCTTTAGATGCTGTAGCTTCTATCATGTGGCCATTGTGTCGTGTGGGTGGTTGCCTGATGGCTATGTTTATTACTGGTGGTAATTCAGTACCTCCTATGGCAAGGGCTTTGATGGCTCTAACTTTGACAGTATGTATACTTCCATCAATCCCTGCTGTTTCTACGCAAAATTTAGCACCTTTTTCAGGTTCTGGAATATTAACTACTATAAATGAAGTTATTATAGGTGTAGCTATTGGTATAATGACGCAATATTTAGCTCAAACTTTTGTAATTGCAGGTCAGGTGGTAGCTATGCAAACTGGTTTGGGTTTTGCGTCTTTAGTTGATCCCGTATCTGGTACTAATGCTCCTGTAGTAGGTCAGTTCTTTACTATTTTGTCATCTTTAGTCTTTTTAGCTGTTGATGGGCATTTAGTCTTTATCAATATGCTGGTGATGAGTTTTGAATTTTTACCAGTATCTTGGAGTGGTTTTGATGCAATACATATAAACGCTCTAATCTTTTTTGGTGCTAATATGTTTTTATGTGCTTTGTCTATGGCTATTAGTGCTATTTGTGTTATGTTAGTTGTAAACTTTACTTTCGGTATTATGACTCGTGCTGCTCCTCAGCTTAATGTGTTTTCTATGGGTTTTGCTGTATCAATGGTGGTAGGTTTATTCGTTTTAGTAAGCAGTTTAAATTCCTTTATGGGTAACTTTAATATTGTGCTTAATTTAATTATAGAAAGTACTTGTAATTTAATAGGTACTGATTGTACAGGTCCTTACTAAGGATAGTGTACTAGATATTGGTTTTGCACAAAAAACATACATTTATGTTGTATTTTTAAGCTTTTGTTATTTTTATAAATATCTCTCTTTTAATTATAAGTTAGTTTTCCTATGATAATTCATTAAAATACATCATAAGGAAAATAGTTATGAATTTATACACACAAGCATTACATGCAGGTTATACACCTAAAAATGGTGAAGCTAGAGTATTACCAATTCAACAAAGTACAACCTTTGTTTATGAAAAGACTAAAGATGTACAAGCTTTATTTGATTTAGAAGCACCTGGTTTTTTCTATTCACGTTTAGCAAATCCTACAGTTGACGCAGTTGAGAAGAAAATTGCCGCTTTAGAAGGTGGTGTTGCAGCTATGTTCACTTCTTCAGGACAAGCTGCTGCTTTTAGTATTATTTTAACTTTAGCAAAAGCAGGTGATCATATTGTAAGTTCAAGCAGTATTTATGGTGGTACCTTTAATTTATTTGCAGTTACATTAAAGCGTATGGGGATTGAGGTTAGCTTTGTTAATCAAGATGCAAGTACTGAGGAAATAAAAGCTGCTTTTAGACCAAATACTAAAGCTTTATTTGCAGAAACTATAGCCAATCCTGGCATGAACGTATTAGATATTGAAAGATTTGCAACTATAGCTCATAGTTTTGAGGTGCCTTTAGTTGTTGATAATACTTTTGCTACTCCATTTTTATGTCGTCCTATAGATTTTGGTGCTGATATTGTAATGCATTCTACTACTAAATATATGGATGGACATGCTGTACAAGTTGGTGGTGTAGTTGTAGATAGTGGTAAATTTGACTTTGCAAAGTCATCACGTTTTGAAGAGTTTAATACACCAGATCCTTCATATCACGGTTTAATTTATACCCAAGCTTTTGCTAATATGGCTTTTATTGTCAAAGCAAGAGTACAAATTATGCGAGATATTGGTCTATGCATGACAGCACAAGCTGCTTTTTATTTAAATCAAGGTCTTGAGACTTTAGGCTTACGTATGGAGCGTCATTGTGAAAATGCTTTAAAGGTTGCTAAATTTTTAAAGCAACATAGCAAAGTTAGTGCAGTTAGATTTTGTGCTCTTGAGGATTCACCATACTATGACCTTGCTAAAAAATATTTAAATGCTAAAGGCAGTGGTGTTATTTCATTTGAAGTAGTAGGTGGTCGTGAGGGTGGTATTAGATTTATTGATAATTTAAAGCTTTGTTCACTGCAGGTACATGTAGCTGATATTAGAACTTGCGTACTTCATCCAGCTAGTTCTACACACAGACAATTATCTGATGAACAGCTACAACAAGCTAATATTACAGCAGGTCTTGTCCGTTTAAGTGTAGGTCTTGAAGATCTTAATGATATTATTGCAGATCTTGATAAAGCTTTAAGTTTTGTTTAATTAAAGCTTACAGATTTACTAATGGCGTGACTATCTGCTTTTATAGTTAAATAAGCTGCACTCATGTGTAGCTTATTTAAGTCAAAATACATAATTGAACCTGCATTTTTATAGTTACATTTAAAATCTTCTTCTTTAATTTTTGTAAAACGTGCATCAATATCATTTAGATTAATACTAAATCTTTTAGGGAAACCAACAACTAAGACTTTAGCAATACCTTGTTTAATATCTAATAAAGCAAGTAATGTTGCTTCATTTGATGGATTGTGTTTATTTGTTAGATGTCTGCAATATTTATTTAGATCATTTGCTATTGCTGTATTAACGCTTATAGCTAAGATAAATGCTAACAAAATTATCTTAAATTTAACTAACATAAAGGTTACCAATAGAGTTAAAAAATAATCCAGATAAAAGATCCATTATTAATACATAATGGATCTTTATTTAAAAAGTTTATAATGCTTCAATTTGAGCAATAGCTGCTTTGACCTTTTCTAATTGGGTCTTATTTAGTTCTAATTGATCCTTAGCTCCTTGAATAATATTAGCAGGTGCCTTAGATACAAAAGCTTCATTAGCAAGCTTAGCTTCACCACCTTTGATATTAGCTTCAAGTTTTTTAAGCATATCATTTAAACGCTTAAGCTCATCTGCTTTGTTAATGAGGTTTTTCATTTCAACTAAAACTTCTGCATTTAAAATAGGCTTAGATATTACACCTGCTACTTCTTCATCAGCCTTAACAAAACTAATTTGTGCTACGTTAGCAAGAGTAGTAATTAGATTTTGATTGCTCTTAACACAAAGCTCTTGTTGTGTGCTTACACCACGTAACATTACATTTAAAGCAATTGCAGGTGAGGCTTTCATTTCTGCACGTAAGTTTCTAATTACGCTGATAAATTCTTTAATAAAGCCAATATCCTCTAAAGCTTGAGCATTGCTTGCAAAGTCTTGCTCTGTAGGATAAGTTGCCATCATAATACTATTATATTTATTAGTACGTCCTAACATAGCAGCACAATTTTGCCATAAATGCTCAGTGATAAATGGTATTACAGGATGGGCTAAGCGTAATACTGTTTCAAGTACATCCATTAAAGTAAAGGCAGTAGCTTGCTTTTGCTCATAACTAATAGTTTCATCTTTAAAAATAGCTTTGGTAAATTCTAAATACCAATCACAATACTCATTCCAAATGAACTCATATAAAGCATTAGCTAAATTGTCAAAGCGATAGTGTTCAATTGAGTTTATTACTTCTTTGATAGTGTCATGTAATTTAGCTTTAATATAGCTATTTGCCAATAAATCTTCAGATGTAGCCTTAAAGTTTTTAAGATCGTAATCTTGTACATTCATCATTACAAATCGGCTAGCATTAAAGATCTTATTACAGAAGTTTCTATAGCCCTCAAGACGACTCATATCCCATAAGATATCACGGCCATTTGATGCAAGAGCACATAATGTAAAACGCAAAGCATCAGTACCATGAGCATTGATACCATTAGGAAATTGTTTTCTAGTTCTTTTTTCAATCTTTTGAGCAAGCTGAGGCTGCATCATATTAGAGGTACGCTTAGCTACAAGATCATCAATACTAATACCATCAATCATATCAATAGGGTCAATGACATTACCCTTTGATTTTGACATTTTTTGACCTTCTTCATCACGAATTAGTCCTGTTACATATACAGTATGGAATGGTACTTGACTATTGCCTTGTTCATCTTTCATAAAATGCATGGTCATCATGATCATGCGGGCAACCCAGAAGAAAATAATATCAAAACCAGTAACTAGCACTGAAGTAGGGTGGAATAATTTGAGCTTTTTAGTTTTTTCTGGAAAACCTAAGGTTGAGAATGTCCATAAAGCTGAGCTAAACCATGTATCTAATACATCTTCATCTTGTCTTAGTTTTACATCGTCACTAAGCTTATATTTTGTGCGTACTTCTGCTTCATTGCGTGCTACATAGATATTATTTTGCTCATCATACCAAGCAGGTATTCTATGGCCCCACCATAACTGACGTGAAATACACCAATCTTGTAGATCACGCATCCATGAGTAATACATGTTAGTATATTGTGCTGGAACAAATTTTATTTTGCCGCTTTCAACAGCTTCTAGAGCATCTTTACCTAAAACAGAAGCTCTAACATACCATTGATCAGTGAGCATAGGTTCAATAGGTACACCACCTCTATCACCAAAAGGTTGTGCTAGAGTGTGAGGCTCAATTTTAACAAGAAGGTCTTGAGCTTGTAAGTCTTTTACCATAATCTCTCTTGCTTCAAATCTATCAAGATTAGCATAAGCTTTTGGTATTAAAATTTCACAATCTAAGACATTACCTTCATAATCATATACATCACATTTATCTTTAAGTTTAGCATCTTGTGTAAAGATGTTAATCATATTAAGTTTATTGCGTTTACCTACTTGATAGTCATTAAAATCATGAGCAGGGGTAATCTTAACACAGCCTGTACCTGTAGTCATATCAGCATGAGGATCTGCTACAATCTTAATACGACGATTAACTAAAGGTAAAATAAGTTCTTTGCCAATTAAATCATTATAACGCTCATCATCTTTATTGATAGCTACAGCACTATCACCTAAAAGGGTTTCAGGTCTTGTAGTAGCTACAACAAGATAATCTAAGCCTTCTTTAGTTTTGACACCATCTGCTAGCTTATATTTTATATACCACATTGAACCTTGAACTTGCTTATTTTCAACTTCAAGATCTGAAATTGCAGTACGTAATTTAGGGTCCCAATTAACTAATCTTTTACCACGATAAATAAGATCTTCTTCATATAATCTAACAAAGACTTCAAGTACAGCAGCAGAAAGTCCTTCATCCATAGTAAAACGCTCAGTAGACCAATCTACAGAAGCACCTAATCTGCGCATTTGTGAGGTAATAGTGCCACCTGATTGCTCTTTCCATTGCCAAATACGTTTGATAAATTCTTCACGACCTAAATCATGACGAGTTAATTTTTCTTCAGCTGCAAGTTTGCGTTCTACTACCATTTGTGTAGCAATACCAGCATGATCAGTACCACATTGCCACAAGGTATTATCGTTTTTCATACGATGATAACGAGTCAGACAATCCATTAATGTTTGCTGAAAAGCATGACCCATATGTAATGAGCCTGTAACGTTAGGTGGTGGCAGTGCTATAGAAAAAGAGTTTTTACTCTCGTCCATAGTTGGGATAAAAAAGCCTTGTTCTTCCCATTTTTTATAAATATCTTTTTCAAAACTTTCTGGTTGATATGTTTTTGCTATTTCTTCCATGATTTAACCTTTGTTAATAGATTGTTTAATCCTGTTAGGCAAGCTAAGAGCGAAGTTTAGTTAATATTTATGCTCTTGAAGTATTGCTGTAATAGACAGTATTGATTTAGTTAATAAAGCTGCTAGCTATTATACAAGGCATTGTCTTTATAATCTATAATAGTTTTATTTAAATAAATAAGATTGGTTGTAAGTTAAATTAGCTTTCTGCTAGCTTCTTAGCCTAGTCTCATGGGCTAATTGTCACTTAATTAATAAAAAGTTATAATAAGAGCGGTAAGTTATCTGCATAAAATATCAAAAATTCAAGCTACTTAGCTTTATTTAAGTTAAAAAGATGTCAAAATGTAGATAATTAAAAAACTAAGTAAGGTAGATCTAATATTTAGTAAATAATTAAAACTAAGACTAGATAGATAGCAAGATTATTGTCTAAAACTTGTGTCAATAATGATGTAGCTATTGATATTCGTTGATAATATTAATATCTTGTTTTTAACATATTAAAATAGATAAGATTAACAAGTTCATAGTTAATAATCTTTTAGATATAAAAAGTTAAATAGTGTCTTGTTTAATTTTATCTTTTACCTATATTTTTTCTTTGTTTATTAAAATTATTTTTAGGAATTAATTAATGAAACCTACAGCAGATAATAAGATTAATGACAAGCAAAAGGTACAACATAATAAACAATCTTCAGGCAAAACTATTAATACCAAGGTTTTTTATCTAGTACAATTTGTAGTTTTATTTGTAATAGCTTTTGCTATTTTTACAGTATTTAAAGCCTATACAAGCCTTGATTCATATATAGTAGCTAAGTTAGACAGACCTTATGAAGTTAAATCAGGCTATACAGCTAAAAAAGTAATACGAGATCTTACTGATAATAGTTATTATGATATTTTTGTAGATATGTATTTATATCTAAACAAGGATTTAACTCACATTTTAAAAGGTCGTTATAGTGTTGATGGTACTTTGAGTTTAAAACAAATTTTAACTAATATGAATAAAGGCTTAGTAGTAAAAGAAGAGCCTATGATTTTTACTATAGTTGAAGGTACTACTTTAGAGGCTGTAGAAAATAAGCTTAAGACCCATAATCAAAAAGTACAAGAGGCTTTAGCTGCAGGTTTGATTAAAGATCAAGCATCTATCTATTATTTACAAGAGGCTAGTTTTGAGCCTTTAAATAAGCCTTATGATTTTATTTTAGCTAGCTTAAATAACAAAGAGCTAATTAAATACTTTTCTAAAGATATAACAAGTCTTGAGGGTTTATTATTGCCTGCTACTTATCCTTATTATGATGGAGATAATTATTTAAGTGTAATTAAAGATGCTATAAATCATATGGCTGTTTTTTTAGATGAAAATTATGCAAGAAAAGACGATAGAATTTGTAAGTTAAAATCAGCTTATGAGGTTTTAATTTTAGCTTCTTTAATAGAAAGAGAGTCCTCTTTAGATAGTGAGCGCTCTTTAATTGCTGGAGTATTTTGTAATCGCTTAAATAGGGGAATGCGTCTGCAAACAGATCCTGCTGTAATGTATGGTATTTCACCTGTATTTAAAGGTCCTTTATTAAAAAAACATTTACAACAAGATCATCCTTATAATACTTATACTAGAGTAGGTTTGCCTCCAACTCCTATAGCAAATCCATCTGTTAAATCAATTTTAGCAGCTTTAATGCCACAGCAAACTGATGCTATTTATTTTGTAGCAAAAGGTGTAGATCCAAAAGATGGTCATATTTTTTCAAACAGCTTAAATGAGCATAACCAAGCAGTGCGTACTTATAAACAAAAAGTTAGAGAATATAGGACAAATAATAATGAATAGTGGTGCTTTTATTTCTTTTGAAGGTTCTGAAGGTGCTGGTAAAAGCACTATGATTGAGACTGTATATGATTTTATCTACAATAATGTTACCTCAAAAGTAATTAAGATTAGAGAACCAGGCGGTACCCCTATTGCTGAGCAGATTCGCTCTATTTTAAAGACTAAAACTGATGAGACTTTATGCTCACAAAGTGAACTTTTATTAATGTATGCAGCTCGTGCTCAATTAGTTGAAAGTTTAATTAAACCAAAGTTACAAGAGGGTTTTGTTGTTATAGCTGATAGGTATGATCTCTCAACTCTTGCTTATCAAGGTGGTGGCCGTGGTATTAGTGATGATATTATCTATAGTGTAAGACAGGCAGCAATTGGTAACTTTCACCCTGATTTAACTATCTTAATGGATATAGATGTAACTAAGGGTATGGAGAGAGTTCATAAAAGAGGGGAGCTTGATAGATTTGAGCATGAGCAGTTAGATTTTTTTGAGCGTGTTAGACAAAGATATTTGTTAGAAGCTAAAAAATTAGATTATGTTAAAGTGGTAGATGCATCAAATCAATTGTTAACTGTAACTTATGATGTTTTAAATATTATAAAGGATTTTTTAAATGCAAGAGCTAAAAGCACATCTTTTAGACAGCTATAAGCAATTAGTTTTAGCTTTAAAAAACAAGCGATTAACTAATTCTTTAATTATAGGTGGTGATGTAGCCTTAGGCAGCATTGATTTGGCTTTATATTTTACTAAGCTATATTTATGTCATGAAAATGGAGATGAGCCTTGCAATAAGTGTAAATCTTGTGTGCTGTTTGAATCTGCATCTCACCCTGATTTTAGAGTAGTATTAGCTAGCTCAAAAGAAGATTGTGATAAAAATTTAGATATAGTTAATGATATAGGTTATGTAGAGCAAGCAGTGCAGGATAATACCACTAATAAGGTAATTAGAATTGATAGTATACGTACTATTAATCATTATCTGTATGAATCTGCTGTGCTTGCTCATAATAAAGCTGCAATTATTGCTAATGCCCATTTAATGCAAGAGGGGGCTGCTAATTCCTTACTTAAGACTTTTGAGGAACCTCCTGCTAATACTTTAATTATTTTACAGACTAATGCTCAAGAAAAACTTATACCTACAATATTGTCACGAGCCTATAAACTCAATATAAAAAAGCCAAGTTATGAGATGTGTTACGCTTTTTTAAAAAGCTATAATATAGATGACAGCAGAATAGTTAAGGCTATAGGTATAAGTGGCTATAATCCAAATTTAGCTTTAGATATTATTAATTTAGATAATGATAAATTAATTGAGCAATTTATCACAAATTTTGTACTGTATATTATTAATCCTCAATCTATAGATAAAGAAAATAAATGTATTCAATTACTCTTAGACTTAGAGCCTAAAGTTAGGGACTTATTTTTAAATGAGTTTATAGTACAAATTTTAAAATACAAAGTTCAATTTAGTTTAGACAATTTATGTTTGCTTGATGAGCAAAATGTTAAAGTTTTATATAAAATAAAAAAAGATAAATTATTTAAGGCTTATAGCTATATAAATGAAAATTTACTAGATGATAGCCAATTATTATTAAAGCTGCAAGAAACACGTTTGCGTGAGTTGTTGCACCTGTTTAAGGAAGTAGTTTGAGTGATTTTAAATAAATATATTTTTAAAGAATTGTTTAAAACACAATTGGTCGTTTTACTCATTCTATTGACAGTATTCTTATCTCAAAGCGTGATAAGATTAGCAAGTCAAGCAGTAATAGGCAGTATACCTGTCAATATTGTTGCTTATTTAGCTATACTTTCCTTACCTGATATTTCTGTAATCATGCTGCCTTTGACTTTATTTATAGCTATTTTGTTAACTTTAGGGCGCATTTGTTCTGATTCTGAAATGGTAGTAATACGATCCTTTGGTATATCACCTTATAAAATTTTAGCTATTGTCTTGGTATTAGCTGTAATTACTGCCATATTTAGTGGTATATGCAGTAATTATTTAAGCTCAAAAGCTGCTGTAGAGCGTTCTGCTTTACTATATAAAGCTCAAACTAGTCCTGAATATTTACCTCTTGAGAGTGGTCGTTTTGTTAGTTTTGGAGCTTTTAATATTTATGTAGAGAATGTTAGTGCTAACAAAGAAGGTCAAACTATACAAAATGTCTATGTAATGACATTACCAGAAGATGCTAGTTTAAGCTCAGTAACAGTATCTCAAAAAGGTTATTTAAAGACTGATGAAAAAGGTATACAGTGGTTGTATCTTGAAAATGGCAAGCGTTATGAAGGACCTTTAAAAACAGACGGTAGTTTTAGAGTAGCTGAGTTTGATAGATTGCGTGCACCTGTAGCAGTAGACTCTAATGCACAAAATACTAATGCTGATCTTATGGAGAAAAGCACTTTAGAGTTAATACAATCAGATAATTTATATGCTAATGTTGAAGCTCAATGGCGCATTAGTGTTATTTTTGCCTGTATAGTATTGAGTTTAATTGCAGTACCTTTATCAATGGTAAATCCGCGTCAAGGGCGTTACACTAGATTAGTTCCAGCTATTTTATTGTATGCTTCATACTATTTGCTATTGTTATCCATGCGTAATATGGTTTTATCAGGTACAATACCTTTATATCCTGGAATTTATATAGTGCCTATAGTATTTTTTATCTTTGTGGCAATCCCTTTAAATCTACCAGCTCATATTTTTATTAAGATAAAAAAGGTTAAAAATTAATGTTTTCAATACTAGATAGATATGTGGGTAAAATAGTAATTATGACTATTTTTACAGTCATAATAATTTTAACCTTTATTACAGCTTTAATAACTTTTGTTGATCAATTGCGCTACATTGGTCGTGGCGATGTGGATTTTACTTTTGTGCTAAGCCATGTGGCTTTGCAAATTCCTGAAATGTTAGTGTTAATGGTACCTGTTGGTGTGCTTTTAGGTGGAGTTGTAGCTTTGGGTAACTTAGCTAAAAACTCAGAGCTTATTGTTATGCAGTCTATAGGTATTTCCCGTTTTGGTATTATTTTTATTGCACTAAAAACTATTTTACCTTTTATTTTAATAACTTTTTTATTAGGTGAGTTTGTAGTACCTTATACACAAAGTTATGCAGAAAGTAGATTAAGTCGTGTTTCAAACTCTAATCAAATATCTATTACTCATAAAGGTCTTTGGATAAGAGAAAAAAATACCTTTATATCTATTAGGTTTACTTTATCTGATGGTTCATTGCAGGAAGTATCTGCCTATGAATTTGATAATATTAATTTAAAAAAATTATGTAAAGCAAAAAAAGCTGTATATAACGGCAATACTTGGGATATGTATGATGCTATTACTTATGAGTTTAAAGATAATGAGGTAGTCACACAACATCATGACAAATTAAATTTTGATTTACAATTAAATCCAAGCCGTATTCAAACAGTGGGAGTAAAGGGCTTATATCTAACAGCCTCTGGTTTAATAGATTATATTGGCTATTTAGAAAACAATAATCAAGATGCTTCAAAATATCGTCTTGAGTTATACAACAAATTTGTTTTACCTTTTACTATTGTAATCATGTTACTATTAGCAGCTTCTACTGTATTTGGTGCTATGCGCTCAATTACTATGGGAGCAAGAATTGTAATGGGTATTGGTCTTGGTTTTTCTTTTTATGTAGCTAATCAAGTAGGAGCACCTTTTGCTCTAGCCTATGGTATACCTCCTATTATAAGTGCTGTAACACCTAGCTTATTATTTTTAATATTAGCTGTATTTTTACTTAAAAGAAAGGCATAATATTAAAGCAATGCTGGCTTAGCTTTAATTGGTAGAGCGTGTGATTCGTAATCATAAGGTTGCAGGTTCAAGTCCTGTAGTCAGCAAAATTTTTAGTAAAAAAAGAGGTGCTAGGCACCTCTGATCATATTTTTATTTTATATTTAAAACTTTTTAGAAGCTACATCAGATAAAATTTTATCTGCAATATCCTTAACATTACGTGTTATAGCATTAGTTTCATCTACTACCTGTACGTTAGCATTGATAACATTTTCAAGCGAGATTATAGCGTCATTGATATGATTAATACCATCAGTTTGTTCTTTGATAGAATTATTCATATCTTCCATACCTTGAACAAGTACACCTACATTAGTCTCAATATCACTAAGTGATTTGCTTGTGCGCATTGATAATTGACGAACTTCATCTGCTACTACCGCAAATCCGCGACCATGTTCACCTGCACGTGCTGCCTCAATAGCTGCGTTTAGTGCAAGTAGATCTGTTTGTTCTGCAATATCTTTAATTACAGCTACAACCTTTTTAATATCTTCTGCATAATTGCTAACTTCATTAGTTTTAGTAGCAACATTTTGCATAGAGACACTAATTTGTTCAATTGAAGCTGCAGAGCTTTGAATAGAACGTTCTTGAGAAGAACTTGATTCTAAAAGTTTAGTCATAGAGTTATTTAAAACTTCTGTTTGTTCACATAGCATGTTAGCGTAGTTTTTAGAAGCACTAAGGTTACTACACATTTGCTGACCTAAATTATTTATTGCAAGCTCGGCATTACCTTTAGCATTATCAATAACTTTTGTGAAATCCAAATTTTGATAAGATTTAAAGATACTTAATAGATTATTTAAATTAGAGCCAATTTTATTTTCTAGAGTATCAAGCATAGAGTTTAATACAGTAAGTAATTCTTTTAAATGAGGGTTAGTTACTTGTGCATTTACTCTAACTGCTAAATTACCTTTATCAATTTCATGTACTGTTTTAACTACAGTAGCAATAGCTTGATCGTCTTGTTCAAGCCCCTTTTTGCTTGTAATTATATTTTGTTTAATTAATTGTGACATAATGCCAAATTCATCTTGAGCATTAATATCAACAAAGTCGAAATCTTTAATTTCGTGGTTAAAGTATTTAAAGAAGTTTTTGATATTGTGATTGAGCTTTTGTACACTTTGAGTAATATTATTATAAAAAGTGTAGAACAAAGGAATTGAAATTACAGTAAAGGCAATAAAAGCATAGATTAAAGCTTTTGTGATACTGCTTTTAATATCATCCGTAATTTTAACAGAGATACTATTAGCATAAGGTTCTAGAGTATCTACATAGACACCAGTTGAGATCCAAATATTTTGTGTATTAGGTATCATAGCAGCATAGCCTACTTTTGAGGCTGTAGTTAAAGTGCCATCAGGCAGAGGCTTTGAAAAGGTAAAGTAAACAAATTGTGTTTTTGTTCCTTGAGTTTTAGCGGTTTCAAATAGATCTCTTACATAGTAAACACCATTTTCATCCTTAGCTTCGTATAAAGATTTACCAAGTAAATCTTTACGAGTTGGATGAGCTACAGGAACATATTCTTTATATACAAAAAAGTAACCAGATTTATCATCTTCAAATCTAAATTTTTCAATAGCTTGAGCTATAACAGCTATTTGCTCTTCTTCACTTAAACCAACAACAAGATCACCTAATAAATTAGCAGCACTATCAGTGGCTAATTTAATTTTTTGTTCAATTTCCGCTTGTATCAAAGATTTTATTTGTGTGTTGGTGTTTTTTAGTAGACTAGCTTCATTAATAGCTATAATTATAAGTAAGACTACAAAGCTAATAGCTAAACCTGCGCTTAATATAAGCATTTTAGCTTTAAGAGAAAATTTATTAAACATTTGTATTACCTTAAAATTATTGTAATTTATATATGATATCTTATTCTAGCATTTATTGAGCCAAGTATTTTTTTTTATTCATAAGTGTTTTAGCTAGATCACAAATAAACTCATATAATTTATAGGTTATTAAAAAATCACAAAATTTAATTAAAGCACCAAATATAAGCATAGTGTTTAGACTAATTTATTGAAAAATAATAATTTTTATTTTTAGGTAAAATTTAGTGCAAACTTTTGAACTAAAAAAGTTTAATTTTGACTTTAAATAAATTTTCACATAATATATTTATCATCTACTTTTTAATAAAAATTTTTAGGATGAATTTAAGATGCAGATATTAACTTTAGTAAATATAAATACTAATATCTTAGTAAACAATACTAAGATTGCATCTTTATTCTTTATGATGGCCATGTCAATGCATATGTACATGCGTATGTTTATTGGCCTCTATTCCTGTAAGAAATAGTTAAATTTAAGTTTTTTTATGCGGTAAAGAGGCCACTACAAATGGTCTCTTTTTTTTCGCTAAATAGACCATTTGTAACCTCAAGCAATAAATTAAAACATAATAAAAGGGTAACAAATGATCAAAATTAGTAATTTAAATAAGCATTTTTATCAAGGTAATAATTGCTTTAAAGCTTTAGAGAATATTAATCTACATATTAAACCTCAAGATATTTTTGGTATTATTGGTTTTTCTGGTGCAGGTAAGTCTACCTTAGTACGCTGCTTAAATTTACTTGAAAGACCTGATGAAGGTTCATCTATTATTGTTGATAATGATGAGCTTTTAAGTTTAAATGAAAAACAGTTACGTGAAAAAAGAAGTAAGATAGGTTTTATTTTTCAGCATTTTAACTTAATGCCATCACGTAATGTTCTAGATAATGTACTTTTTCCTCTAGCTTACAAAGGTATAAAAAAATCACAGCGTGTTAAAAAAGCTTTAGATTTATTAGAACTTGTAGGTCTTTCTTCAAAAGCTAATAATTATGTACATGAATTATCAGGTGGTCAAAAGCAAAGAGTAGCTATAGCTAGAGCTTTAGCAAATGATCCTAAGATTTTATTATGTGATGAAGCTACCTCAGCTCTAGATCCAAATTCAACACATGAGATTTTAGAATTATTAAAAACATTAAATCAAAAACTTAAATTAACCATAGTGTTAATTACACATGAACTTGCTGTAGTTAAGCAAATTTGTAATAAAGTTGCAGTGATGGAGCATGGTCAAGTAGTTGAATGTGCAGATGTGTTTGATGTATTTGCCAATCCAAGCTCAAAAGCTGCTATATCCTTTATTAATAAAAGTTCTAATCTTAACAAGATTGATAAATTGTTAGCTAAAAGTCATCTGCTTAATCTACAAGAAAATGATGTATTAGTAAGATTACTTTATACAGACAAAGGCATTAGTGAACCTTTAATCTCAAATATAAGCCATAAATTTAATTTAATCATGAATATCTTATACGCAGATATTGAACTTATTAATAATAGTCCTGTTGGTGGTACCGTTGGTGTGTTATCAGGCAAACAAGAAGATATTCGATCAGCAATTGCTTATTTAAAAGCTAAAAACGTTAAAGTTGAGGAGTTATTACATGGATAATTTATTAATTGCTTTAAGCCCAAATGTAGCTAATAAGACAGATGAACTTTATGCAAGTATTTATCAAACTTTAATTATGTTGCTATATTCTGGTTCTTTAGCCTTTATTTTTGGTTTATTTTTAGGTGTATTGTTAATTGTTTCTAAAAAAGGCGGATTATATGAAAATGCTTATGTCAATAAGATACTTGAAAGCATAATTAACTTATTTAGATCAATTCCTTTTGTTATTTTATTGGCAGCTTTAATTCCTGTATCACGTTTTATTGTGGGTAGTGCTATAGGTACAACAGGAGCTATAGTGCCACTAGTTGTGGGTACAGTACCTTTTTTTGCAAGACAGGTAGAAAGTGTACTGGCTCAAATTGATAAAGGTTTAATAGAAGCTGCTTTATCTATGGGGTGTTCACGCTTTGCTATCATCTTTAGAGTATATCTAAAAGAAAGTATTGCCCCACTTATTCGTGTTGTGCAAATTACAGCTGTGTCTTTATTAGGTCTTACTGCTATGGCTGGTGCTATAGGTGGCGGTGGTCTTGGTGATTTTGCTATACGATATGGTCATCAAAGAGGACAAACTGACATTACTTATTTAACAGTGGTTATTATTTTAATCATGGTGGCAATAATTCAGCTTGTAGGCAATCTTGCAATAAAAAGAGTAAATCATAACAAATAATTAGGAGTTTTTTATGACAAATTTAGTTTTACCACATCAAATAGGACAAAGTCCTTGGCAGAAATTATCAAAATATAAAGATGTACGTTTTTTAGATAATCATTATATAAAAAATAACTATGACTACATCATAGTAGGGGCAGGTTTTGGAGGAGTTAGTGCTGCTTTAGAATTAGCTAAAAGACAAAGTGAAAAAAGTATTTTGCTTGTTGATGCTTTAAGTATTGGAGAAAATAGTTCAGGACGCAATGCTGGGTTTTTCTCTGTTGCTCAAATTGCTAAAGCTTTAATTGGCAGACAAAAATTTACTTTAGAAGATCAAAAATGGCTACTTAGATTAAATCAAAAGGCATTAGATATAGTTTTATCTCAAATTAAAGAGCATAAACTTGATATTTATTTTGATAAAGAGGGTATGTATAAAGCTGTACGTGAAGAACGTAATCAAAAGGCTTTAGATCTCTTAGCTTCATATTTTGATAAGCTTGATGTGAAGTATGAATATGTAGCAAAAGATGATCTAGCTTCACGCCTTGGTACTAATTTTTATAATAAGGCTTTATATTTAGATGAAACCTATTTAAATAATCCAGCAGAGTTAATACGTGCTTTGGCAACTGTATTGCCTAAAAATGTATTTATTTATGAAAATACTCCTGTCATTAAGATTAACGATGGCTTAGTTCCTTCTATAGAGTTAAATGATGGAAGAGTAATTAAAGGCTCTAAGATTATTGTATTAAACAATGCTTTTTTGAAGTGCTTTTATCCAAAACAAGCTAAAAATTTAACTGCAATACATAGTTTTGGAGCTATGACTGATGTTTTAGATGATGAAATTTTAGGGAATTTGGCAAAGGTAAAACCATGGGGTATTACTGCAACACATCCAGCAGGAGCTACTATACGCTTTACTCGTGATAAAAGAATTTTTGTTAGAACAGATATAGCTTATGCAAGCAGTTTAAATACTTCACAGCAAAGAGCTTTAAGAGCTTATAAATTGTTAAATCACGCTTTTTATGCAAGATTTCCTCAACTTAAAGATATTAAGCTTAAAGATTTATATGGTGGTCTTATTGCTTTTACTGGCAATACTTTACCTATTTTTGGAAAAATGGCTGACAATGTTTATGCAGCAAGTACTTCAGATGGTTCTGGTGTAACTCGTGCCATTATTGTGGGTACTTATCTTGCGCATCTGATTTTAGGTATTGATTCTGCAGAGCTTAATTATATTAAGCAAAATTATAAGGCTAGTTATCTGCCACCAGAGCCATTTAGAGCTATTGGAGCAAATGCTACTATTGCTTATAGAAATTTTGAGGCAGGATCTGAGCTTTAATATCGTATTTGTTTATTTTTGTTTTTTATTTTTTATTTAATAAGGATATATTACTATGCAATTAAAAAATACTTTTTTAAGTTTAACAGCAATTGTTTTAGCTTTAGGTTTGAGTGCTTGCTCAAAAGATGTTAAAACTAACACAAGCAATACAAGCGAGTCTAATGTTACTGAGGTAAAAATAGGCTTAGTAGGTGAGCATAATGCTGAATGGGAAGCTGTAAGCAAACGTCTTGAGGGCTCAGATGTTAAACTTACTATTGTTAAATTTGCTGATTACTCATTACCTAATCGTGTGTTAAATGATGGTGAAATTGACTTAAATGCTTTTCAGCATAAAGCTTATTTAGAGGAAGATTCAAAAGCACATAATTATGATTTTGAAATTTTATCTGATACTTTTATTGTACCTCTTGCAGCTTATTCAGATAAAATTAAAAGCTTAGATGAATTAAAAGAGGGGGATACTATAGCTATACCTAATGATTTAACTAATGGTGGCAGAGCATTAAAACTTTTAGAAAAAGCTAATGTTATTAAATTAGATCCAAGTAAAGGCTATACACCAGAGGTTAAGGATATTATTGAAAATCCAAAACATATTAAAATTTATGAGGTTGATGCTGCTAATACTGTAAGTTTAATTCCTGATGTAGCAGCTTCTATTGTTAACTCAAACTATGCTGTAGATAATAAATTAGATCCAGCTAAGGATGCAATTTTTTCTGATTTAAGTGGTGGTGGGGTAGAAAGTGACAATCCTTATGTTAATGTAGTTATTTGTCGTAAAGCTGATAAGGATAATCCTATACTTAAAAAAGTTATAGCTGAATATCAAAAAGCACAAACAGCAGCCTTGGTTATAGAACAATATAAAGGTGCTGCTATACCTGTATTTAAATATCAAGAATAACAGCTTTTTAAAAGACTAAGGCTAATTTAGCCTTAGTCTTAGTTTGTTGTGTATATGTTTAACGCCAATTACAAAATTCTTGATGGAAATTATTTAGATTACCACCTTGTTGCTTATATACTTTTGCAAGTAGTTTTCCTAATTGAGATGAGCCACAGTAATATATACTATCAAAACCATTATCAAGTAATACTTTTGCTTTAGCTTCATCAAAATATCCATCTTGCTTGATATTGTAATAATTAACATTTACTCCTTTTTGTTCAAGCTGTGCTAAAGTATCTTGCAGGTACTTACAAGAGCTGTCATCTCTGCCTTCATGGCTCAATAACATAACATGTAATTTAAAATCAAGTTTATTTTGTTTAGCAAGGCGTATTAATGTACCTGCAAAAGGGGCAATACCTACACCTTGTGCAAAATATAAGACATTATGTCCTTTTGCTTTTAAAGGTTCAAAATCACCGTAAGGACCTTCTACTACAACTTCATCATTATTTTTCAAATTAGCTACATTTTTAGTAAATGCTCCATAGCCTTTAATTAAAAAGCTAATTTTATTGCCATCAATATTGTAAGCGGAGAATGGATGGAAATTTTGTTTATTGTATTTTAAGAAATAAAAATTACCCACATTGCCTGCAATATTATTTTGGGCTTCAAGTTCTAGTAAAGTAGTGTTATCTTGATGCTTTATGTCTAATACCTTAGCTTTAAAGCGTCTGTGTCCGCCTGCAAAATTAAATAGCAGAATAAACGCAGCAATTGTAGCTAAAATAGTAATTGCATCAACAAACCATATATATACTGTAGTGTGCTTAATATCATTTGTTAAATAATATGCATGGAAGAGTAATGCTATATAACATATAGAAAATAGTTTGTGAGTATAATACCAATGTTTATAGCTAATTTTACTAATAAAACTGATTGCAAATAAAACAAGAGCTAAATAGGCAATATATTCACCAAGATCTTTTGCAAAACCCTTATAAGGCATTGGTTTAGGAGGGCTAGCTCCTGTAACTTCAGGAAAACTTATAGTCATATCTAAAACAGCTATAGCTATATCTTTACCAAAAAAGTGCAGAGTAGTAAAAATAGCTGCATAAATACCAAAAACTTTATGCATTTTATACCAAGCATCAAGTGGTAATAGCTTACCAATTAAGCAAGGTCTAGCTGCTATAATGATGTTTAGAGAAATAAAAACCCAGCATAAAACACCAGTGAAGAATCTAAATTCATCAATATACGCTTTTCTAGTAAAGGTTACAGGTACTTGATAGTAACTTAATAATGCACCTACAACTATTAGAAGACTCAGTATAGATGAATATGTATATGGTCTAAATTTAAGCATAGTTAGTCCTGGTTTATAATTATGGATATTGCTAAACTTATAACATTAGTCTTAGTAAAAACTTAGGTATAAGTTATTATATCTATTTTACATCTTAATTTATTTTTTATAATAAGTTCTTAAGTAGTTAAATATTATGAAGTTTAAGCTTACGTATATAATATTTTATGGATAAGAATAGCAAATGAGGTGATAAATAATATTAGATATAAGGTATTAGTAATTTTATTTTGTTACTAACACCTTGTTTTATATATGTATTTTTATAGTGTACTTATTTAATGCGTTTAAGTTTAGCCATATAAAAGCCATCAAACATGCTAGATGGATAGATATTTTTTTCTTCAATTAACTCAAAACTATCTTGGTGTTTGGCTAAGAAAGCTTTGATTTGTTCTTGATTTTCGCTAGGTAAGATTGAGCAAGTAGAATATACAATCAATCCGTTAACTTTAACCATTTTACTATAGCTATCAAGTATTTCTTGTTGTATTTGTTTTAACTCAATCAAAGAGCTTCTTAAATCTTTCCATTTTGAGTCAGGTGTACGTCTTAATACACCGATACCAGAACAAGGAGCATCAATTAGCACACGATCTGCACTATCATAAAGGCGTTTGATTACCTTAGTTGAGTTGATATGTCTTGTTTCAATATTAAAAGCTCCTGCACGTTTAGCACGTTTTTTTAGATCATCTAATTTCCATGAAGCAATATCAAGTGCAATTAAGCTTCCTGTAGCTTGCATTAAAGCAGCAAGTTGTAATGTCTTACCGCCTGATCCTGCACAAGCATCAATTACACGCATGCGTGGTGCTACTTCTAAAAAGTTAGCTATTTCTTGAGAACCTGCATCTTGCTGTTCAAAAAGACCATCTTTAAAAGCTTGTGTTCTAAAAATTGCAGAATTAGATGTAACTTGTAAGGCCTCATGAATACCTTTAACAGGTTTAGTTACAACACCTTCATTAGCAAGTTTACTTGCAAGTTCTTCACGTGTTGTTTTGATAGTATTTGTTCTGATATAACGTAATGCTTCTAAACCTAAAGCTTTTCTTTGCTCTGGCCATAATTCTTTAAGTTCTGTTTGACATAATTCATTTAGCCAAATAGGGCAGCCTTCTGATAGTAGTACATCGTCTTTAGCTTCTTGTATTCTTTTATCAAGATTACGTCTATCAAAACCTTCACCACCATCAATTTCTGGCAAGGATAGTTTCTTATGAGCACAATAGCTTATTATCAATCTATTGATATGACGTGATAGATCTGATGGGCGTTTTAAGCCACTGATAAAAGCATATAAAGATAAATGTGAAAACATAGCGTTGACTTGCTTAATAATAAAGCCTTGTTCAACATCACTAAGCTTTACTTTAGCAAAGAAATAAGCATAAGCTTTATCAAGTGATCTTTTTTCAACTAAAACTGCTTGTAAAATAGATTGAATTAAGCGTAGCTGAAAAGCTGAAAACCCTGGTATTTTAACTATATTTTGTTCTTTTTTATAATCTTTATGTTTAGTTTGGTTAATTTTATTATTGCTATTTTTGTTATATGTTTTTTTAGCAAAACTTTTAGTAGCTGCTTTTTTGACAAAAGATTTTTGTTTTTGATCTATTGGCATATATTTAATTATCCTTTTAATGCTTTTAACAATAAAGCATACAATTTATAGCTGATTTTTATTAATAAAAGCAAGTTTAAGAGACCTGCAAAATAATATTTAATAAAAAAGATATTTACAAAGTAATTAACCTCACTACTGATTGTTTGTATTTGTTGTGATATTTTTATTTTATACTTTGCTCAATAGGTAAGGCTTATATTATAGCCTAGCTTAACTTAGTTTAATATAAGCATAAAAATAGTATTTATTTTACATTATCTCCATCTAAACTTTTTATAATTTAGATGGAGTTTAATTTAGAGCAATTAAATTTTATAGTTGTGATTATTGATGATAGTTCTTTAAGAAATGCTCAAGTCTATCACAAGCATCATTTAATACATCAACACTTGGTAAGAAGACTATTCTAAAATGATCTGGAGCTATCCAATTAAATCCAGTACCTTGAACTAAAAGCATTTTCTCTTGACGCAATAGATCTAAACAGAACTTTTGATCATCTTTGATATTAAATTTTTTAGTGTCAAGTTTTGGGAACATATATAAAGCACCATGAGGTTTAACTACACTAACACCATCAATAGCATTTAATCTTTGATATAACACTTCTCTTTGTGTATGTAATCTGCCACCTGGTACAATAAGCTCATTGATACTTTGATATCCACCTAAAGCAGTTTGAATAGCATGTTGTAAAGGTACATTAGCACAAAGACGCATAGACATCATCATCTTTATACCTTCTACATAACCTTGAATAGGTTTTTTAGGCCCTGTAATTACCATCCAACCTTGTCTAAAGCCACAGGCTCTATAAATTTTAGATAGACCGTTAAAAGTTATAATATTAACATCATCACATAAAGTACAAATTGATCTATGAGCTACATCATCATATAAAATCTTATCATAGATTTCATCTGCAAAAATTATAAGATCGTGTTCTCTTGCTATGGCAATAATATCTTGTAATAACTCTGTAGAGTAAACTGCACCTGTTGGATTATTTGGGTTAATAAGCACAATACCACGAGTTCTGCTAGTAATTTTTCTTTTAATATCCTGCAAATCAGGAAACCAATTTGCTTGCTCATCACAAATATAATGTACAGCTTTACCTCCAGCTAAGGATACTCCTGCTGTCCATAATGGATAATCAGGTGCTGGTACTAAGATTTCATCGCCGTTATTAAGTAAGGCATACATAGATGTAGTAATAAGCTCTGAAACACCATTACCAATATAGACATCATCAGCATCTACATTTTTTAAGCCTTTTTGTTGATAGTATTGAGCGATAGCTTTACGGGCTGGGAAAATACCATTTGAATCACAATAACCTTGTGAATTTGGTAAGTTTTTAATTACATCACGTATTACTTCTTGAGGAGCTTCAAAATTAAAGGTCGCCATATTGCCTATATTGAGCTTTAAAATTCTAATACCTTCATCTTCAAGACGTAAAGCCTCTTGATGAATTTTACCTCTAATGTCATAGCAGACATGATCTAATTTATGAGATTTTTCTATTGTTTTCATGGCAATATTACAAGGCTTAGCCTTACTCCATATTGATTAAGTTAAATATAGCATTGCTTTATTATATGCCTTAGTAAAGTTTTTACTCAAGGTGCTAATAGATAAATAGTTTTGAATATGTTTTGTAATAAAAGTGTTTAATAAATTAACATTATGTTTTTTAAATTAAAAAGCTCTTCTTTAAAAAGAGAAGAGCTTAAATTTAATCATATTATATTTTCATTATTGTGGTCTTTTTATTTCAGCTTCATCATAAATTTGTAAGAGTACATATTTTTCATAATTATAATGAGGTGAAGCTATACGTCTGTTTTTTACTTTATTTCTTGTGTTTTGATCATAAGAAATAGAGTTAGTAAACATGACAAATGGAATGAGATTATTGTTCTTACTTCTAACAAAACCTGCTATATTTGAGATATTCTGCAAAGTACCAGTTTTGGCTATCACATTAAATTTTAAAGGTTCTTCTACACTTGAGCGACGCCAATGCATAGTACCGCTTTTACCTGAAATAGGCAGAGAGTTGATTAAATCTAATTTTTTATCATGTTGTTTTATGTAAGTTAAAACATTGAGTAAATCACGTGGACGCAACATATTATGAGGAGATAATCCTGAACCGTCTACAATATATGTTTCAGATAGGTCTATTTTGGCATATTGTTTTAAAATAGAACGTATAGCACGTGAGGCTCGGTTATAAGTAGCAGGTACATTATAGTACTCATAGGCAAGATTTTTGGCTATAGCATCAGCATAAAGGTTATTAGAGCGCTCAAGCATATATTTAACTAAAGCTTGTAGTCTTTGTGATTTAACTTGAGCTAGCATAGTAAGGTCACTTCTTGGATTTTTACTAAGTTCAACACCACCTGTAGTACTAATGCCAAGTTTGCTTAAATACTTAACAGTCCAATCAAGCCCCCATTGATTAGGATCTATAATAGCTAAAGATAAAGGATATGGTTTATTGTTTTTTTGTAAAGGCACGCAACCTGTTAGGTGATATTTATTACCATAGTATAAGTTAGCTTGTAGCTCACAATCTCCACCATAATCTCTAGCATTTACCGCAATAGCATCTGCAACTATGTTAATAGGTACACCGCTTGGAACATTTGGCACTACTACGTTGCCTGCCCCATTGGTATTTAAGGTGGCATAGGTGCAGTTTTTATTTAGAATTATAGGAGCACTAGGTGCACTAAAACATACAGGAAGATCATTCCATGACCAGCCAGGAGCTCTATTAGGTTCACCAAAGCGGCTAATGTCTAAGATAACTTTACCATTAATTTTTTTGATATTGTATTGAGTGAGTACAGATAAAAGATTGTAATAGTTAGCCGTAGTTAAAGTAGGATCTCCGACAAATTTAATTACTACATCTGAATTTATAGTACCATTAGTAACTACTGGTTTATTATTTTTTACCGCACTAGAAGCAATTAAAAGCTTAGTTTTAAAAGTATAATCATTACCTAAAAATAAAGTAGCACTTAAAGCTGTTAATAATTTTTGAGTAGATGCAGGATGGTAAAAAGTATCTATATTATATCCTGATACATTAGTTTTGCCAGGTAGCATATAGGCTACAGCAGTATTAGAACCCTCAAGGGGTGTAGATTTTGCGGTTAAAGCAAAGGAGGTATTGGCAATAAATATACTAGCTCCAATACATAGTGTAATTAGATGTTTAAACAAGATGAACCTCTTAATCTAGCTAGCCTATATAAAAGATATTATGAACTATATGAAGTTATGCAATTATAATATGATTACACACACTTAGCAAAGTTATATCAAAAGTAAGTGCCATTTATGGTGCTCTTATACTATTTGTCTGCAGTAGTTTAAGTAATTTTTACTTACAATTTAATAGGTTTTGTATATAAGCAAAATATAGATGCATAGCTTTTTTTATGTAATAGTTTATAATTGAGGCTAAAAGTGTCTTTATAGTGGAGATTTTTTATGATAATTGAACCTAAGGTTCGTGGTTTTATTTGCACCACTACCCACCCTACAGGCTGTAGAGAAAATGTTAGATCTCAAATTCAATTAGTTAAGGCTCGTGGTCCTATTAAAAATGGTCCTAAAAAAGTTTTAGTTATTGGAGCCTCAACAGGTTATGGTTTAGCTTCTCGTATCAGTGCAGCTTTTGGTAGTGGGGCTGCTACTATCGGTGTCTTTTTTGAGAAGAAAGGCAATGCTCGTAAAAGTGGTAGTGCAGGTTGGTACAATAGTGCAGCTTTTGATGAGTTTGCTAAAGCTGAAGGGTTATATGCAAAATCAATAAATGCTGATGCCTTTAGTGATGAGTGCCGTCAAAAGGTTATTGAAGTTATTAAACAAGATTTAGGTCAAGTTGACTTAATTATCTACTCATTAGCTGCTCCTGTGCGTAAAATGCCACAAACTGGTGAGATAGTACGCTCTGCTTTAAAACCAATAGGTGAGGTTTATACTTCAACTGCTATTGATACCAATAAAGATTGTATTATTCAAGCAAGTGTAGAATGTGCAACTCAAGAAGAAATTGAAAACACAGTTAAGGTCATGGGTGGCCAAGATTGGGAATTATGGATTGAAGCTTTAGTAAACGCAGGTGTTGTTGCCCAAAATTGTCAAACTTTAGCTTATAGTTATATTGGTACACAAATAACATGGCCAATATATTGGCATGGTACCTTAGGTAAGGCCAAAGAGGATTTAGATAGAGCAGCAGCTGCTAATAATAAGCGTTTAGAAGCAGTAGGTGGTCATGCTCGTGTTGCTGTTTTAAAATCAGTAGTAACTCAAGCTTCATCTGCTATTCCTGTAATGCCTTTGTATATTTCAATTTGCTTTAAGGTTATGCGTGAGCTTGGTACTTATGAGTCAGTAATTGAACATATTCAAAGAATGTTTGCAGACATGCTTTATGGTCCTAATTTATTATTAGATGATAAAGATAGAGTGCGTGTAGATGCACTTGAGCTCAAAGATGAAGTTCAAGATAGATGTAAGCAAATTTGGCAAGAAGTTACTAATGAAAATCTATTTGAAAAAACAGATTATGCTGACTACAAAAAGCAATTTTTGCAACTATTTGGCTTTGAGGTTGATAATGTTGATTATAGTGCAGATGTTAACCCAGAAGTAGAATTTGATTTAATTGATTTAGTAGGTTAAAGCTTATTAATAAGTGTGAGAGTCTCTCTCACACTTAATTTTTAGTAATTGATATTATTCTACAAGATTGATAAGTTCTTTGTGTTCGCTAAAATCTCTTATATTATTTAAAGTAATATTAGCTATATTTGTTAAAGCCTCATGAGTAAAAAAGCCTTGATGTGAGGTTACAATCACGTTATTGAAGCTGAGTAAGCGAGCTAAGATATCATCATCTAAAATAACATCAGAACTGTCATCATAGAAGTATTGAGCTTCTTCCTCATAAACATCAAGACCAGCACTGCCAATTTTTTTGCTCTTTAAGCCATCAATTAAAGCTTTAGTATCTATTAATTTACCTCTGCTTGTATTTATAATCATCACATTATCTTTCATTTTTTCAATAGATTCAGCATTGATAATATGTTTTGTTTGTTCTGTTAGTGGACAGTGCAGAGAAATAATATCAGAGCTTTGATAGATTTCATCTAAGTCACAGTAGCTCATTTTAACTGTTTTAGCAAATTCAAGGTCTGGCTTGATATCATAGGCTTTTATAGTTACATCAAAACCTTGTAGGTTTTTAATTAAAACTTGAGCAATTTTACCTGTACCAATAATACCTATAGTTTTATTGTGTAAATCAAAGCCTTCTAAACCATGTAATGAAAAGTTTCCATCACGTGTACGCCAATAGGCTCTATGTATTTTTCTATTTAAGCTTAAGATTAAAGCTATAACGTATTCTGCAACAGCATATGGTGAATATTTTGGTACTCTTACTACTGGTATACCGCATTGTTTAGCTATATTTAAATTTACATTATTAAAGCCTGCACAACGTAAAGCTATAAGTTTAATTCCATTTTTTTGTAGTTCAAGAATAGCTTGTTCATCAGCTACATCATTAACAAAAATACAAGCTACATCATAACCATTAGCAAGTTTTGCTGTATTTTTAGTTAATTTTGATCTTACATATAAGATTTCATAATTAAAATTTTTATTAGCTTCATCAAAATATTGCTTATCATAGCTATGATAACTATAAAATATTATTTTCATACATACTCCTCGTATTATTCTAAATTTACATGGGATTTATAGGCAATAATGGTGTTTTCCATTAATGTAGCTACAGTCATAGGGCCTACACCACCAGGTACTGGAGTAATAAAAGAAGCATGTTCTTTTGCGGTTTCAAAATCTACATCACCACATAAACTACCATCTTCTAAACGATTGATACCTACATCTATTACTACTGCACCATCTTTTATTAAATTGCCATCAATAAATTTAGGTTTACCTACAGCTACTATTAATACATCAGCTTGTTTTATAAAAGAATTCAAATCTTGAGTAAACTTATGGGTAACAGTCACAGTAGCCCCTGCTAACAATAGTTCAAGAGCCATAGGTCGACCTACTATATTAGAAGCTCCTACTACTACACAATGTTTACCTAAGACATCATAATTAATGCTTTTTAGCATAGTCATAACACCATGTGGAGTACAGGCACAGATATTAGGAATTCTTTGACAAAGTCTGCCAACATTGTAAGGATGAAAACCATCAACATCTTTAGTAGGTAGAATTTTTTCTATAATTTGACTTTCACAGTAATCATAATCACTAGGAAGTGGAAATTGTACTAAAATACCATCAATGCTTGCATCATTATTACATTGCTCAATAAGCTCTAACAATTTAGCTTGTCCAATATTAGCTTCAAGCTCATAGGATATAGTTTTAATACCAATTTCTTCACATGCTTTTTTCTTATTGCGCACATAAACTTGTGAGGCAGGATTATTGCCAACAAGAATTACAGCTAGGGCAGGTTGTCTATGACCATTAGCTACAGACTTTTCTACAATTTGTTTAAGATTTTCACGTAGTTTTTTTGCAATGTTTTTGCCATCAATGATTTGATAAGTCATGTTATCTCCTTAAATTAGAAAAGCGCAGAATAAAGCATACGCAATGAAATTATAAATAAAGCTATAGCAAAAATACGTTTTAAAGTCACAGGACTTACATTTTTACCAATTTTAACACCAAATGGAGCTATTAATACGGAGCTTGGAATTACACAAAGTGCTGCTAAAATATTAACAAAACCAAAAGTACCAATAGGTGCAAGTTGGGGTGTAGTACTTGTAGCAAGCAATACAATTACACCAGGTATACATACAAATAATGATACAGCAGATGAAGTTCCAATAGATTTGTGTGGCTCAACATTGCAGGCATTTAAAATAGGTACAGTTAAAGTACCACCACCAATACCTAACATGACAGAAAAGCAAGCTATACTAAAGGCAATTATTTTTTGATAAATAGCTTTAGGCAAACCATCCAAAAAAGGTTTAGCTTTAGCTCTAAATAAGGTATTGATACTATTGATAATCATAACTACACCAAATAAGATTGCAAGCCATTGACCGCCATAAAAAGCAGCAATAACTGATCCTACAACCACACCTATAAACATGTAAGGTGACCATGATTTAATAATATTAAGATCAGTATTACCTCTTTTATATTGACTAATAGCTGCTGATATTGAAGTAGGTATCATACACATTAAAGATGTGCCTGTAGCTAATACTATAGCTACATCTGCAGGTACATGAAAAAATGACATGAAAACAAAATATAAAACAGGTACAAAGATTACACCACCGCCAATACCTAATAATCCAGCAAGAAAACCCGCTACTACACCACAAATAATTAAAATAACCACAGTAAAAATAAGACCATTAATATCAGTAAATAGCTGTTCCATTTACTTTCTCCGCAAATTTATAAATTTTTATTAACTATATTGATGTTAATTATAACATGCTAACTTAGCATGTACGTTTATAAGTTATAGGTATGAATTACTATTGCACTATTTTTTAATTAATAATTATTTTTTTATTAAGTATATTTAGATGATTTTGATATGGAAAAGGAACTGTACGGACGGAATTAGTATATAAATTATTGGTATATACGAATAACAGACGCAACTCCTTTATTCTATGGGC
>CALXNP010000014.1 GCA_944389785.1 uncultured Anaerobiospirillum sp. | reverse complement strand
AATATATGACACAGTATTATGTTTTTTATAGTTATGCTGTTATACTATAAAAAGGTTATACTCAAATAGCATGCTTATACTAATTGAGCATAAGAAATTTTTAAAACATAGGTGTAAATAATTAAGGATATTGCCTATGAAATATAATGCTTCTGTTATTAAGGTCTTTGCAAAATACTTTATCTTGACCTTTATTGTGCTTGCTATATTTGTTAGTATTTATGAGTATAAAAACATTGAAAGTGAAAAAACAAAAGCTTTAATTGAAGTCCATAATACATTTTCACGTATTGAAAGACTTATTGATACATATATAAACAAAACCTATTTTGTTGAAACTTTTTTACAAACTTATACCGATGAAGAACTAAAAGAAATCGCTTCTGCAAATAAGGCTGATTTTAAAAAACACTTTGATCTCATAGCCCAAGGTTTACGCTTAACAGATGATGTACAAGTATTACAAATTTCTCCAGATGGATTTAATATATACGCTTACCCATCTAATAAAAATAAAGTTTCTTATAATATAAATGTCTTTAAAGAACCTTTAACTCAAGCAGAAGCTATAAAAGCCAGAGACTCTGGTTCAGTTGTTGTATCAGGACCTTACAAGTTAAGACAACAAAATTTAGGCTTAGTTATTAGAAATCCAATATTCTATCATGACAACACTTTTTGGGGTTTTGTTACCTGTATTTTAAAAGTACCTGAAATTTTAAATTCATGGAGTTTGAATAGTCTTGAATTACTAGGTTATGAGTATGAGTTATTTTGGGAAGACAAATTTGGTATTAGGCATTCTATGACTAGTACCTTCCCTAATAAACAAGAGTTTGATAGCTACACTGGTCCTGTAGAGCTTTCACGACAAATTTATGAAAAAAAATGGATTCTATACATCAAACCAGCTCAAGGCTGGGTAAACACTTTATTTATTGTTTATGAGATTTTATTTTGTATAGTTTTAGCAGCGTTATTTGCTTATATTGAAACCAAAAAATATCTAATATCACAAGACTTTGAAAATATTGCTAAAAAAGAAAAGGATATGCGCATTACCACCTCTAAAGCTTTGACTACAGCAAGGCAGGCTAATGCTGCTAAAAGTCGCTTTTTGAGCTCATTAAGTCATGATATTAGAACACCAATGAATTCAATTATGGGGCTTAGTATCCTAACTCAAAGAGATTACACTAATCCACAAAAGGTTTTAGAGCACTCTTATAAAATAACACATGTAAGTGATCATATCTTAAGTTTAATCAATGATATTTTAGATATTTCTAAAATTGAAAGTGGTAAATTAACTCTAAATAATAATGAATTTTTACTTGCAGACTTTATTAAACATATTCACACTTTAATTTATCCTCAAGCACGTGATAAAGAGATAGAATTTAAAATTTATGCTCAACATATAAAGCATGATCTAATTTTTGCAGATAAATTAAGATTAAGCCAAATTATCCTAAATATTTTATCTAATTCTGTAAAATATACTCACAATGGTGGAAAGATTCAGTTCTTCTTAAAAGAAATAGATAATGTTGATAAAGATAAGGTTAAATTTAGTTTTGTTATCAAAGATAATGGTATGGGTATTTCTCCTGAATACTTAGAACATATTTTTGAACCATTTATTAGAGATAATGTTACTAGAGTTGAAGGCATACAAGGTACTGGTTTAGGTATGACCATCACTAAAAATCTAGTAAATCTTATGCAAGGTTCCATCAACATTCAAAGTCAAATTAGTCAAGGAACTCAAACTACTTTAGAATTTGTATTCAAAGCGACTGATCTTAGCAAGGATAATCAAGCTTTCTTTGAATCCCATAAAGTACAAAATGTATTTTTAATAGATGATGCAATTGATGCTAAAAATGCCAACTTCAGCCTTAATAATGCTTGCATCAATTGCACATGTGCAACTAACAAAGATACAGTATATGAGATTTTATCTACTATAGAAAAATCACCAAACTTTTATAATCTTATCATTATAGATCCTTCAATTATTCAAGACTGCATCTATGATGTATTAGATAAAATACGTAATGTAAATCAAAATATACCTATTATTTTATTAACCCATGTAGATTTAACATTCTACTCAGAAATTTGTATTAAATATGATATTAAAGAAAAGATTGCTCGTCCTTTCTTTATTTCATCATTAATGACAGCTTTAATTAAATTAGATAAAAATATAAGCTCAAATATTAATACAACCAGCTCTTTAAATGGTCTTAACATTTTAGCAGCTGAAGATAATAAATTAAATCGTGAAATCTTAATAGAACTTTTAGAAATGAAAGGAGCAAAATGTACAGCTTGTGCAGATGGTCAAGAGGCTGTAGATAAATTTATAGCAAATAATGGACAATATGATTTAATCTTAATGGGTGTCTTAATGCCAAGATTAAATGGTTATGAGGCCACCAAAAAAATACGTGAAAGTGGTATTGCTAATGCTAAGAGCATAAATATTATAGCAATGACAGGCAATGCTTTTTCATCTGATATTAAAGCCTCTATAGAGGCAGGTATGAACTATCATCTATCAAAACCTATTAATATGAAAGAACTTGAGGATGTAGTTACATCACTAATTACTAATAAATTATTAACATCTCATTCTTAAACTTTTTAAAGCCTATGCAAAATAGCCTAGGCTTTATTAAAAATTAAACTTGCAATTAAACCACCTTCTTTACTATTTTGTATATCAATAGTAGCATGCATCCTATCAGCACTAGCCTTAGCAATAGCAAGTCCTAAACCTGTGCCTAAATGCTTAGAGCTATCACCTCCACAGCGATAAAAAGGCTCTAACACTAGCTTTAACTCATCTTCTTTAATTCCAGGACCATTATCTTTAACAATTAAGCGTATAGTTTTATCATCTTCAACACACATTAAATCAACTCTGCCACCATTTGGTGTGTATTTGATAGCATTTGAACAAAAATTACTCATAATTGAGCTTACATCAGATAATGAGCATACAATTTCACTTGTCACTTCACCTTCAATACCAAAGTCAATATCTTTTTCATCAGCTAAAGCTCCTAATTTATCAATAAGACTAATAAACAGATCATTGACCTTAATTGTACTTATATCATTACTTTTTGAGCTTTGTGTTCGTGCTAAAGTTAATAAAGAATTCATTAAATCCTTTTCATGTAAAATAGCAGTTTTAATAGCTAATACCTTGGCTTTGCTAGTTTCATTTAAATCCTCATTAGCTAAACTCTCAACTTGTAAAGATAATGCAGTAAGAGGGGTACGCATTTCATGTGCAGCATCAGCTATAAAACGTTTTTGATTTTGCATATTAATATTAATACGCTCAAGTAACAGATTTATTGCTTCAATAAAACCATGCAACTCATTTGGTATATAGGTATCTTTAGAGTCTTTAGCTATAGGACTTAAATTATCTGCTTTAATACGAGATACATCTAAACTAAGTTTAGTTACAGCTTTAAAAATTAAATTTAAACTTATAACTATTGAAACTACATAAACAAAACTTAAAACTAAAAATTCAACAAAGGACACAATAAAAGCATTTTTAGCCATGTTCATAGTCATAGTTAAAGATTTAGCTACAACAAAGCGTTTACCATTATAATGAGTAGCAACTAATACTCTAGCTCTTACATCCGAAATAATTAAGGTATAAAGACCATCCTCAATACCACTTGGTATAAATATAGAATCACTTAAACGTCCATATAAAGGAGCAATAACAATAGGGTCGTCCTTATTCCCCTTAAAAAATCTAAAATTTTCATGACCTAAATGCAGACTATAACTTTGGTACATATAACGATGTCTAGGTCCATCCCAGCGTTTAGGTATTGAAATATCATAATTAATAGCTGCAGCTGCTACTTGTTTTAACTCATCATCTAAAAACTCAAGTGAATCTGCTTTAAAATTATAATAAGAAAGTGCACTTGAGACTGCAGAGCAAATCATTCCAATTAGTGTTAATATGACAATGAGCTTAAAACGTAACGATTTAGTGATAGTTCCTAAACCTTTTTTACAACCTTCCACCCTACGCCTCTTACATTTTTAATTACATCATTACCTAACTTTTTTCTAATAGTATGAATAATATACTCAACAGCATTGCTTTCAATCTCTTCATCCCATGAATAAATGCGTTGTTCTATAGCATCTCTTGATAAAACAGTACCTGGTCTGACCATTAAAGCTTCAAGTAAAGCAAACTCACGGGCTGTTAAACTAACATTTTGCTCAGTACCTTCTTTATTTATAATAGCTTCATGTGTATTTTGATTTAAAGTGATAATACCATTAGTTAGTAAACTATCTGTATTGCCGCTGCCTCGTCTTGTCACAGCTCTTATTCTTGCCATAAGCTCACTCATATCAAAAGGTTTTACTAAATAGTCATCAGCACCTCTATCAAGACCTAAAACCCTATCATCGATTCCATCACGAGCTGTTAAAATTATTATAGGACAACTTAATTTTCTTTTACGCCAAGTGGTTAAAACACTAACTCCATCTAATTTTGGTAAACCTAAATCTAATAAAATACAATCATAATGAGCATCAAAAGCCATTTCTAATGCGTCTTCACCATTATCAACTGCATCTACAGCATAGCTTGCATGCTCTAAATTCTCTACTATAGCTCTTTGAATTAAAAGATCATCTTCAACTACCAAAATACGCATACACATCAAGCCTCTAAATTTTAGTTCAAATTTAGTATAGATTAAAAAGATTAGATTAGACTTAGTTTGATTTAATAAACATTATTTAGCTTTAAAGAACTTCATAACTAAAGCTAACTCATCTTTAAAGTTATCATAAGCATGACAACCACCTTTAACTAGTTTAATTTTAGCACCTTGGTAAAAATACAAAGCTTTAGTATAGTCTAAGGTTTCATCTTGATCTTGCAAAAACACAAAAGTTTTATCTGCATCAAAGCTCTTATTGTGTTCATCTATTTTAGCTAAAAAATCAAGCATTGATTCATCTATAATAAAGCTGTTTTTAGTATAAGGATTATATTGAGGTCCTACTAATGTTGGTAAATAATCTTGTGGATGCACACATGGATTAAAAACAGCTATTTTAAAACCATATTTTACCTGCATAGCTGTAGCAAAAAAACCACCCATAGAGCTTCCAACAATAGCAATATCATCATTCAAATTATAAAGATTAGCAAAATAAGCATCTAAACAATCATAAGCTTCTTGAGGAGTATCAGGAAAATTAGGAGCTAAAAACTCATCTTCACTATTTTCTAAAAAAGATTTTAAAATCTGTCCTTTTTGTGAGTTAGGACTAGATAAAAAACCATGTATATAAACAATTTTCATTAATAACCTCCCACATTTGTATCAGGTAAAAATAAATTATCATCTAAACGATATACATCTGTTTGTATATTACCATCTGAGTGGAAAGTTAGGTATCTAAAACCTGGACCTTTTAATTCAAGTGCAAAATAACAAGATTGTGGTGCAAACTGAATAGAAGTTGAAGGTGATGAAATGTATCTAATATCACCATGCATACAATCATATTCTTGATGTACATGTCCACTTAATACTAATTTAATTTTTTTAGTATGATTTAATCTATGTATAATTGAATTAAATTCATCTTGATTATGCATGGTTTGAGTATCCAACCATCGGCTACCTACTAATCTAGGTAAATGATGTACACAAATCACTGTATAAAGGTCAGGATACTGATAAATACACTCCTGCATAAAATCAAGTTCTTCACGCTGCAGCCAACCATGAGCAACACCATAAACTTCTGAATTTAATAAAATAAACTGCCAATTACCACTAACGATATGTTTATTAGTATTAATACCATAATGACCTAACATTCTATACATTAATGGACCGTCATCATGATTACCAGGTAAAAAGAAAATATGTCCTTTTAAAGGACTAATTAGCTCTGAGAATAATTGATAAGACTCTGCAGAGTAGTCTTGAGAGATATCACCTGTAACTATAATAAAATCAAAAAAACGATTTAACTCTTTAATCTTATTTACTACAGCACAAAAGCTTTGCATTGTATCAATGCCAAGCAAACAAGTTCCCTCTTTGGCAAACAAATGCAAATCAGTAAGCTGCAGTACACTCAACGTACCATTAGATTGCATTGGTTGCAAAGAAAAAGACATTTTGACTCCTAAGTATTCTAAGTTATGCAAAAAATTGAAGTTAATAATAAAATAGATTTTGTTATAAATCTTGAATGTTTATAGCAAATTATAAAAAAATTAAAGAAGTTTTATAGTTATGTGAGCAATAGTTTATTTTTTTAACAAGAGTATAAAATTACTCTTGTTAATATATAGTTAGCACCTATTTTGTAAATTCACTTTTATAATGCTGCAAATAATTAAGTGCAACAATGCTAGCACAATTGCAAATACGCATCTTTTTAACCATTTCAAAAGCAAGATCAGCTTTAACCTTAAAGATACGAATATCTTCACTCTCGCTCTCAAGACCGCCATAAGATTGAATATGTGAACAATCAACACTTGCAATAAAAACACTAACCTGCTCAGAAGTACCACCAGGACTTGGATAAACACGATTAACTAAATGTAAATCATCTTTGTTTATCTGCATTAAAGCTTCCTCTTTAAGCTCACGCAAACAAGCATCTATTTCACTTTCACCTTCATCAATCATACCTGCAACAATTTCAATTAACCAAGGACTAGTACTATCATTTAAAGCACCAGGTCTAAATTGTTCAATTAAAACCACTTCATCTGTATTTTTATCATAAGGCAAGATAGCTACAGCATTGGCATCACGCTCAAAAATTTCACGCTTTAATACCTTTGTTCTGCCACCTTTGAAAGTATCATATGAAACCTCATACATATCTATAGCAAAAAAGCCTTTATATACACGCTCTTTACTATGAATAGTTACATTATCTTTATTAAATCTTGGTTTAAAATTTTCATCATCTACACACATTTTGACCTCTAAACAAGCTAGAATATATAAAACTTTAAATTAAAAGGAGATTTTAATATGTCTAAACTTTTGCTAAAAAATGCAACTGCAGTGCTATGTGATAGTATTATACGTAAAGATATACTAATTGTTGATGATAAAATAGAAAAAATAGATTCTGATATAAGTCAAGCTGATGCAAAAGTGATAGATTGTAAAGAACAACTAGTGATGCCTGGTTTAATAGATGCTCATGTACATTTTAGAGAGCCAGGTATGGAGCAAAAAGCTTGTATAGCTACAGAATCAAAAGCTGCTGTATTAGGCGGTGTTACCTCTTATATGGAAATGCCAAATACTAATCCTGCTACCACAAGTTATGAGCAAGTATTAAATAAAAAAGCAATAGCCGCCAAAAATTCTTTGGCTAACTACGCTTTTTATTTAGGAGCTAGTACTGATAATTTAGAAGAAATAAAAAAAGCCCCTATACATGATATAGCTGGCGTTAAAGTTTATATGGGCTCTACTACTGGTAATTTACTTTTAGATGATGAGCATCATTTAGTACAATTATTTAAAAATTCTCCTACCATCATAGCCACTCATTGTGAGGATAATACCATTATTAGACACAATGAGAAAAAGTATTTACAAGACTATGGAGACAATATACCTTTTGTAGCCCATATGGCTATTAGATCACGAGCTGCTTGTTATAAATCAACTAAGCTTGCAATTGAACTTGCTTTACATACAGGAGCAAAACTTCATGTAATGCATATTTCAACTAAGGATGAACTTGCTTTATTTAAGCCATATGCTACTAATACTATTAAAGATAGACAAATTTCTGCTGAGGCTTGTATTCCACATCTTTACTTTAGTGATTCAAACTATGATAAATTACAAGGTTTTTTAAAGTGTAACCCTGCAGTTAAACGTGAATATGATAGACTAGCTTTATGTAAAGCTGTAAATTTAGGCATTATTACCACAATAGCAACTGATCATGCTCCACATGAAAAAGCTTTAAAACAAGGTACAATCTATAGTAAGGTTCCATCTGGTATACCATCCGTACAATTTTCATTACTTGCCTTACTTGAACTATTTAAACGTCGTGAATTAACCTTAGAAGACGTTGTGCGCTCAACTTCATTTAATGTAGCACAACGTTTTAATATCAAAGACAGAGGTCAAATTAAAGAAGGATTTAAAGCAGATTTAATTGTGGTTTCACTTACTGATAAAACTTTTGTAAGCCCTAATATCATTGCAAGCAAATGTGGTCATAGTCCATTTGAAGGTCAATGTTTTAACTCTAAAGTTGTTCACACTATTGTTAATGGTAAACACATTGTAGATGATGGCAAAATTATTAGTAATGAGTGTGGTGAAGCTTTATATTTTGATAGATAATAATTTTTTAAACTAAAATTTAAACAAGCTTATGTAATTAACACATAAGCTTGTTTGCTATTTTTACGGTAAAACAAAACCTATTTTGTCATACACATCATTTAAAGTAACTTGAGCTCTTGCTCTTGCTTTATCAGCACCGATCTTAAAGATTTCTCTCATATAAGCTTCATCTTGTCTAATTTGCTTATAGCGCTCTTGAATAGGCTCTAACATAGCAACAATAGCATCTGCTACTTCTGTTTTAAAGTGTCCATACATCTTACCTTCAAAATGCTTTTCTAAATCAGCAATTGAAGTATTAGTAGCTACTGACATAAGTTCAAGTAAGTTAGATACACCTTTTTTATTCTCTACATCATATCTAACAACAGGCGGATCATCACTATCTGTTACAGCTTTCTTTATCTTTTTTACAATGGCTTTTGGATCTTCTAGCATTCTAATAACATTATTATCATTATCATCTGATTTTGACATCTTTTTGCTAGGCTCTTGTAAACTCATTACACGTGATCCAGATTTTGCAATCATGTCTTGAGGAATGGTAAAAGTTTGACCATAAAGACTATTAAAACGCTCTGCTATATCACGAGCAAGTTCAATATGCTGCTTTTGATCATCACCTACAGGTACCTTATTTGTCTGATATAATAAAATATCAGCAGCCATTAAAACAGGATAATTAAATAAACCTGCAGTTAGATTATTGGCATAACGCTTAGCTTTATCCTTGTATTGTGTCATACGAGATAGCTCACCAATCTGAGTATAACAATTCAAAGCCCAACCTAACTCTGCATGACATGGTACATGTGATTGTAAAAAAATTGTACATTTATTTGGATCAATACCACTTGCTAAAAAAATAGCTAAAGTATTTAAAGTACGTTCTTTTAATAATTTTGGATCTTGTCTTACTGTAATAGCATGCTGATCTACTACACAATAAATACAATCATAATCATCTTGAACTTTAACCCAATTAGATAATGAACCAATATAATTACCTAAAGATAATTCACCTGATGGTTGTATACCTGAAAAAACAACTTCTTTGCTCATAATTGCCCTTTTTATATGGCCTATAAATTAATAATAACTAATCTTCAAACAACTGTTTTAGTTGTATAAATTTATCAAAAATATAATCTGCTTTAAATGATCTAACATCATCATTACCATGATAACCATAAGTAAAAATAACACTCTTAACTTTAGCATTAATAGCACATAAGAGATCATTAATACTATCTCCTACCATCATGGCTTCATCATTATGTATATGATGCTTATCCAACAGATATTGTAAAGTTCTAGGATCTGGTTTTTTATACTCTAAAACTTCAGAACCTAATGCTTCATCAATATATTGACTAATACCCATATACTCAAGTAATGGTATTACAAATTGATGTGGTTTATTAGATAGTACAAAAAGCTTTAAGCCTTTTTCTTTAAAAAACTTTAGTGAGCTTTCTACATCATCATATAATTCAAAATCATAAGCTAAAGCTTTAGCATAATGCTCTTTAAAATAAACTCTAGCTTGATTAAGCAAGTCTTTATCAAAATTATCTAAATTGACATTAAAATCACGACTTAATGCTCTAGCTAACAAGTAATTTAAACCATTACCTACATATAAAGCAACAACTTTACAATCTAATGGTTCACGTTTTAAGCTTATCAAAGTAGCATTTACAGCTTTTGTCAGCTGTCCTACAGTATTAGCTAAAGTGCCATCTAAATCAAATACTAAAGCCTTTATGGTCATTTATAAATCCTCAATAGCTTTATTCAAATTAGCTAAAGCTAATGCTTTATCTTTTTGTCCAAAAAATGCATTACCAACTACAAAACAATTAGCACCTGCTTGTATACATCTGGCTACATTTGAAGGATCAACACCACCATCTACTTCAATAATGACATTGTTTTTAGCCTCTATAGCCATAGCTTTAATATCACTAACTTTTTGTAAACAAGCATCTATCATTTTTTGTCCGCCAAAGCCAGGATTTACTGTCATAACTAAGATAAAATCAAGCTTATCCCATAGATAACGTAAAAATTGTGGTGCTGTTGCAGGATTTAACACTACACCTGCTTTAACATTATGCGATTTAATAAAGCTAAGCATTCTATCAACATGTAATACTGCTTCTGGATGGAAAGATATCCAAGAGGCACCAGCTTGAATAAACTCATAGACCATAGCTTCTGTTAGATCATCAACCATAAGATGCACATCAAATATAGTATCAGGAAATTTTTTGCGTAAAGCTTTTAAAAAAGCAGGTCCAAAAGTTAAATTAGGTACAAAATGAAAATCCATAACATCAAAATGAATAATATCAATACCAGCTTCAATAGCAGCAGTGACATCACGCTCAAGATTTAATAGATCTGCACTTAAAATCGATCCAGCAAAACTATATTTTTTCATAAATACAATATTAGGATCAAAGATCCTATTTTCCTCCATAGTTATCTTCTAATATCTGCTTGTATTGTGCCAATACGTTTAGCAAAAGGCTTACCTCTTTGAATAGGAGCTGGTAAAGTTTTAATAGCATTAGTAGCTTCTGTTTGACTTAGATAATTACCATAAACTAAAACATAAACTGTACGATTATTTCGTACTGTTTGATAAATCCAATACTTACCATTTAAACCAGAAGCTACTGCTGCAACATTAGCTCTATTTGAAGCAGCTACTAGCTGTAAAGTATAGTGATTAGCATTAGCTTTTAAGAGCTCATCTTGACTACCCTCAATTGCATTGCCTGTCTTTTGAATATTATTTGAGCTAACAATTTGAGCTTTTTGAGTGTTTTGAGTGTTTTGAGCATTCTTTCTAGCTGCTTCTTCTGCTAATGAAATTACTTCATAGGTCCTTGGTTTATTTGTAGCTACTGTTTGAGCTTTAGGTTCTGTCTTTACAGGAGCTTTAACCTCAGCTTTAGGTTCAGCTTTAACTACAGGTTTAACTTCAGCAGGCTTTTCTTTAACCTGAGGTTTATTTTCAGTTATAGCTTTTGTAGTATTTTGAGCTACAACTTTATTTTCTACAGTTCCTACAGGTTCTAATGCTCTATCTGGCTCTTGAATAACTAAAGGCACTGCTACATTATCATTAATAGGAGGTTCTATAGCCAAAGTTTGAGCTTGTTCTTGAGCTAAAGATGCTCTTACTACATTATCAGCACGAGTTACTATTGTTACATTATCCTTTTGAGTATTAAGCTCTTGCGGATGAACTTGTGCACTAGTTTGTGTATTTGCTGTTTTAGCTACATCCCCTGCCAATTGTTGCCTGGGATTTTTAGCTTCAATATCCTCTAACACTTGACCATCTAAAACCATTTGATTTTCTGTAGTTGCATCAGGAGCTTCTACCTCAAAACCAGATGGTACTTTTTCATTTAAAGGACCATCGTCTAATAAAAGCTTAGCTGATTCATCATTATTTGTTTGGATTGATGCTTCTTTATTATCACTATTGCTTGAAAACATATTGCTAAAGCCACCACCTATAAAAATAGGAACTAAGCAAGCAAATACAATAACTATACAAATAATGGAAATAAAGATAGCAGCAGAATTGCTCTTTTTAGCAACTTTAGCACCTTTTGGTATATTTGCAGTATTAAGCTTAGCACCTGAAGCTGTTGCTTTTACATTTTTTAAAACACTATTAGGGTCTTTCATGAGCATCTCCGTTAAATTAATAATGTTTGAAATATTGCCATTACAAGTACTTAATAATTTTGGCAATTTCTTTTCTAACAAACTATAAACTTCTAAAGCACCTTTATTTGATAACACTTGCTTGGCAAAAATCATAGCTTCTTGCAACTCAAGTTTTGGAATTTCCATAACTGTAAGCTCACTGCCTTTGCCTGTAACACTATTTAATCTAGTTTGCACCCACAGATTATGTCCCACAACCAAGAAAAAATAACGATTTTGTCCCAAGTTATGCTCATATAAAGCTTTTAATTCTTCAAAAAAAGATGATACAACACTGTCACAGTCATCAACTACTACTAAAATTTTTTGCTTATAAGGAATATTACTTTTAGCAAGCACATCTGCCATATTAATTTTAGTATCAAATTTAGCATTAGGTACTAGCTGCTGTAAAAACAGTTCTCGTAGTCTAATAATAGACATATCCTTATGGCAAGGAATAAAAATGGTTTGGGCCTTACCATCTGTATCATTTACCACTTGCTCACAGATGGTAGAACGTCCTGAACCACTATCACCACTTAATAGTACAAAAGCACTACTAGATAAAATCTTATTAACAATAGTAGTTACAAATTTTTGCTGACTATCTAATAATTTTGTTGATCCTATTTCCATAACAATACCTATGGTTGAAACCTCGTTATTGTACTATGAATTAGATTTTAAGCTATCAATTAAAGAAATAACCTCATCATCACTTACATCTTGAGCAATAAAAGCAGTACCTATACGCTCAAGCAATACATAACGAATTACTCCTGCTTTAACTTTCTTATCATGACGCATGTGAGTAATAAAATCACTGCCACTCATACTTTGTGGTATATCTGTAGGTAATTTGGCTTGCTTTAACAGCTGATAAATATCATCACACTCTTGCTTAGATAATAATTTTCTATTTTTACATAAGCTAACAGCAATAGCCATGCCTAAGCCTACAGCCTGGCCATGAAGCATCTTACCATAGCCTAAATGAGTTTCAACAGCATGTCCAAAGGTATGTCCAAAATTTAAAATAGCTCGTAAAGAATTTTCTTTTTCATCAGCTGCTACTACATAAGCTTTAAGCTCACAGCATCGCTTAATTATATAATTTAAAGTTGTTTCATTATATTCAAAAACCTTTTGAATATTAATTTTTAAATATTCATAAAAATCTTTATCCAAGATAAGACCATATTTAACAACTTCACCTAAACCAGCAATTAACTCCTGTACAGCTAATGTCTTTAAAACATCAATATCTGCAAGTACACATAAAGGTTGATAAAAAGAACCTATCATATTTTTGCCTAAAGGATGATTAATTGCTGTTTTACCACCAACAGAAGAATCAACCATAGCTAATAGTGTTGTAGGTATTTGAATATAAGCAACGCCTCTTTGATAACAAGAAGCAGCAAAACCAGTAATATCGCCAATCACACCACCACCTAGAGCAATAAGCACACAATCTCTACCATATGAGAGCTCTAAAAGGCGAGTCATAATAGCCATATAAGAGTCCATAGTTTTGTATTGTTCACCGTCATTTAAAATAAGACTATTTACGTGTTTACCTGCTGCTTTTAAGGAATTTTGTAATCTATCTAAATATAAAGGAGCTATAGTTTCATTAGTAACTATTAAAAAATCTTTCTTATCTGTATTTTGTAAAATTAAAGCTACATAATCTAAATTCTTACCGATATGAATATTGTAACTGTAATTTTTTAGCTCCACCTTAATTTGTTCCATATTATATCCTTTAACTATGTAAAATTTTATGCTTACCTAATAGATCAATAATAAGAGCAACACAACCTTTTGCATCATACAAACTAGTATCAATAACAATGTCACTAACACTTTGATAAAGAGGGTGTCTTACTGTAAAAAGATCTTTTAATCTTTGTAATCTATCTGTTACCTCCAACATTGGTCTATCATTATTTACCAAAGTTCTTTGATATTGAAGTTCTATTGGAGTATAAAGATAAATTACAAAAGCTTCTTTTAATAATAGACGATTTTTTTCTCTGCCAATAATACCACCACCTGTAGCTATAATTTGTGCACAATCTAAACAATACTTTAAAGTATCGCTTTCTAAATTACGAAAATACTCCTCACCATCTTCTTTGAAAATATCACTGATTTTTTTGTGTGCAAATTCCTCTATTTTACAATCTACATCAATAGCATCAAGCTGCAATGTTTGAGACAATAAACGCATTAATGTGGACTTACCTGCCCCCATTGGTCCAACTAAAGCTATTGGTTTTTCTAATTTAAATGTATCCACGATTAGACCTTAATTAAATAATTATGCTAGATTAATTCTAACATGCTTTAAATTTTTGATAAAATGCTGTATTTTTATACATGAAATATATTTACATCATTATGCATTAAATCATAGAGCTTTTTACACCCTAAAGTATTATAAATTAAATTTTTTTAGGTTTTATAGCATGTTTAAATACATAAAATTCTTATTTTGGTTCGTCTTATTTAGTGTGGCTATGGGAGGTGCTGCGGTTGCAGCTATCTACTATAATGCTTTGTCGGATTTGCCAGATGTAACAGAGCTTAAGGATGTAAGTTTTGAGACACCTATGCAAATTTATACAGCAGATAATAAACTAATAGGTGAGTTTGGTGAACACAAAAGAATACCTATGAATTTTGAAGATATTCCACTTAAGCTCAAGCAAGCTTTTTTAGCTATTGAAGACTCACGTTTTTATGAGCATTCTGGTATCGATCCTATTGGTATTTTAAGAGCTACTGTAGTTGCTATATCAAATGCACAAGCCTCACAGGGTGCAAGTACTATTACTCAACAAGTTGCTCGTAATTTTTATTTAACTCGTGAAAAAACTATAAAAAGAAAATTAAAAGAAATTTTTATTTCATGGCGTATGGAGCAAGTATTAACCAAAGATGAAATCTTTGAGATGTATTTAAATAAAATTGCTCTAGGCCACCGTTCTTATGGAGTAGCTGCAGCTGCCCAAGTATATTATGGAGTCGATCTAAAAGACTTAACCTTAGGACAAATGGCAACTATAGCTGGTTTACCAAAAGCTCCATCTACATTGAATCCTATCTCTCATCCAGAACGTTCTAAAGACAGACGTCATCTTGTACTAAAAAGAATGTTAGATCTAGGCTTTATTACTCAAGCTGAATTTGAAGCAGCTGACAATGAGCCCTATAAAACTTTTTATCATCAAACTCCTGTTGATGTGAATGCTCAATATGTAGCAGAAGAAGCTCGTAAATTTGTCATAGATAAATTAGGTGAACAAGCTTACACTGATGGTATTAAAGTTTATACAACCATTTTGTCAAATTATCAAGAAATAGCTCAAAAATCTGTATTTAATGGAGTTATGGCTTATGATAAGCGTCATGGTTATAAAGGTGTTAAAGAGAATTTACAAGATAGAAAGGACTTTGTTTTAACCGCTGATTATTTAGTTGAGTATTTAAATAAAAACAATGATTATGAGTATTTAAAACCTGCTATCGTTCTAAGTGTTGATGATGAAAATAAAAGCATCAATATTTACGATTATGATCTTAAAGAAAAAACTTTACCTTGGGAGGCTATGAACTATTTACGCCCATTTAAAACAGATAGTTCCCAAGGCCCATCTCCTAAATTACCTAGTGAATTATTTAAACCATTAGATGTAATTTATACATATATAGATGAAGACACACAAAAACAAATAATAGGTCAAGTGCCTGAAGTTGAGGCTGCTCTAGTAGCTATAGACCCATGGAGCTCACAAATTAAGGCTATGGTTGGAGGCTTTGACTTTGCTAAAAGTAAATTTAACCGTACTGTACAGTCTTTACGTCAAACTGGCTCTAATTTTAAACCATTTTTATACTCAGCTGCTCTAGCTAAAGGCATCACTGTTAATTCTGCCTTTAATGATTTACCAATTAAATCTTGGGATCCTGGTTCTCAAAAATGGTGGGAGCCACGTAATTCTCCTAATCGCTTTGATGGTATTATGACCATGCGTGAAGCTTTAGCTAAATCTAAAAATGCAGTAACCATACGTATTATTCGCCAAGTTGGTGTAGAAAATTTTGTAACTCATTTAAAGAAATTTAACATTGAAATTCCAGCTTTCCAACAAAGTGAAGCAATGGCTTTAGGTTCTGTAGAAGTAACACCACTGCAACTTGCGGCAAGTTATGCAGTATTTGCCAATGGTGGTTATTTAATTGAACCTTATTTAATTGATCGTATTGAAAAGGATGGGCAAATTATTTATCAAAATAATTATCCTGTTTTAAGTGAAAACGATGAAAATTATGTAATTAATGATACTAAACTTATCTATAAAGATGGCTATGTAGCTACTGATGGTCCTAAACCTATCTTGTCTAAAGGTCATGCTTTTATTATGACAGATCTATTACGTAGCAATATTTATGGTGGTGTAGGTATTCAAAAAAATTACTATGGTACAGGTGGCAGAGCTGCCCAATATACACAAAGAAAAGACTTACATGGTAAAACTGGTACTACTAATAAAGTGCATGATGCATGGTTCTCTGGTTTTACTAAAAGCATAGTAGTTACATCTTGGATGGGTTTTGATAATGATAGAAATTTAGGTTATTCAGTAACCAAAGGTCCTGAAGGTGGAGCTTATAGTGCTTTACCTATTTTTGCTCAATTTATAAAAAAATCACAACAAGATGTACCTGAATTAATGTACAACAAACCTGCTGAGGTTAGTATGAAGACTTTAAACGGTATTAGTGATTATGTATTACCAAACTCTATCTTTATCACTCAACAACAGGATGAAAAAACAACAGATGCAAATAATGGTATTTTCTAAATAATTCATTATTAGCTTTTTAGTATTACAAAAATAACTTAAATTAACTAGCTTATATCATAGTATTAAGTACCTCTTGTAATAATTAAATCTTAGGTTGTAATAACCTTAGGTTTAATTATTAAAAATAAGCTAATTTTGCTTTTTAAATTGCTCTTATTTTTGTAAAATATGCTCACACTATTTTTGGAGGCAAAATGGCACAAAATCTAACTTACAAAGACTCAGGTGTTGATATTGACGCAGGCGAAGAGCTTGTTGAGCGCATTAAAGAACCTGTTAAGAAAACTACTCGTCCTGAAGTTATTGGCGGACTAGGTGGTTTTGGAGCTTTAACTAGAATACCACAAGGATATAAAAAGCCTGTTTTAGTATCTGGTACTGATGGTGTTGGAACAAAATTACGTTTAGCCATTGATCTAAAACGTCATAAAACTGTAGGTCGTGATCTTGTTGCTATGTGCGTCAATGATCTCATTGTACAAGGTGCTGAGCCACTCTTTTTCTTAGACTACTATGCTACAGGCAAACTTGATGTAGATGTTGCTACAGATGTAGTTACTGGTATTGCTAAAGGCTGTGAAATGGCAAATTGTGCCCTAGTTGGTGGTGAAACTGCTGAAATGCCTGGTATGTATGAACTAGGCGACTATGATTTGGCTGGTTTTGCTGTTGGCGTTGTTGAAGAAGATGAAATTTTAGATGGCTCAAAAGTAGCAGAAGGTGATGCTATTGTAGCTATAGGCTCATCAGGTCCTCACTCAAATGGTTATTCTTTAATTAGATACATTTTAAAAACAGCTAATGTAGATCCATTTGAGCAAAAACTTCCATCTGGCACTGTATTAGCAGATGCATTACTTGAACCTACCAAAATCTATGTAAAACCTATTTTACATTTACTCAAAGAAGTTGAGGTTCATGCTCTTGCTCATATTACAGGTGGTGGTTTCTGGGAAAATATTCCAAGAGTATTACCAAAAGATCTATGTGCAAAGTGTGATAAATCTTCTTGGCAATTACCAGAAGTATTTAGATACTTACAACAAACAGGTAATGTTGATGAATATGAAATGTTTAGAACCTTTAACTGTGGTGTCGGTATGATTGTAGTACTACCACAAGATAAAGCTCAGCAAGCTATTGAGGTTTTAAAATCTCAAGGTGAAAATGCTTGGCTATTAGGCAGCATTACCCAAAAACAAGGTGATAAACAAGTTATCATTGAGTAAATATTTAATATTATAATATCAACCCTTGCTAACCTTTGTTAACAAGGGTTTTTTATTTTTATCTAAACTTACTTTCTATAGTTATAGCTCCTATTTTTATTAATTTTTTAAAAGTAGCCTTTATCTTTTTTAAATTTCTATATAGCAAATTAAGCTTAGCTCTTAAAATTATATCTATAATAACTGTTATTGTTAAATAGTGATTTTTTTCACAAAAAAACTATTATTTGTTGTTAAAAAACAAATCTATAACATTTTTTAACTTTTTTAGCAAAAATAATTAAAAAAATATTTGTTTTAGTTAAAAAACTATAACTATATGCTGTACTATATCTAAAATAAGTTAATTTTTTATATCTTATTTTTACAAATATAAGAAAAATTATAACTATATAATAATTTTATCTATTAAAAATAATATATATATATTTCAATATAAATTAACCTTAAATATCTTTTTTTTGGAAAAAATATATAAAAGTTATATACCATAAATAATATACGTTTATTTTTTATAATAAAAATAAGATTTTTTCAAAAAATAGGACTAATATTTTTACTTACTACATGTTTAAACAACTATTAAAATTTATATTCTCACTCTAAAATATAAATAAATCTCTTATTAATTATTTGATAATTAACACTTTTTTATAAAAAAATATATTATTTTAGCTTTTTAAACTAATTGCTCTATTTTTTTGATCTGTATCAAAAATTCTTATAAAAAAATAACTAAAGCATGTTTTTTATTGTGCTTATTTGTTAAATTTACACAAAAAGTTGCCTAAGTTTAACATCAAGGCAAGGATATATGTTCCTCACATTCAAAAACTAAACTTTAACTTCTTTAGGAGAGACTATGTTAACTACAGAAGTTGTCATCATAGGCGGTGGTGCAACAGGTGCAGGAATACTGCGAGATCTATCAATGCGTGGCGTTAAAGCTATCTTAATAGAGAGAGGTGATTTAGGCTGCGGCACAAGTTCGCGCTTTCATGGTCTATTGCATTCAGGTGGTAGATATGCTGTTAGAGATAAAAATGCAGCTATTGAGTGTATTGAGGAAAATCAAATCTTACGTCGTATTGGTAAGCATTGTGTAGAACCAATCTCATCTATCTTTATTCGTACTCCAGAGGATGATGAAGCTTATGAGGGCACTTGGCTTGAGGCTTGTAAAGAAGCAGGTATTAGTACTAAGCCTCTTGAGTTAAGTAAATTATTTGAAATGGAGCCTAATGTTTCCCGTAAAGTTAAATCAGCTTATTTATGTCCTGGTGCTGCCATTGATGGTTTTAGAATGTTGTGGCAAATCTTTGATAGTGCTAATAGACATGGAGGTAAGACCTTAACCTACACTAATGTTATTGGTATAGATAGTGAAAATGGTAAGGTAGTTGGTGTTACTGTACAAGATATGCACAGTAAAGAAATTTATAAGATTGCTTGTAACTATCTAATTAGTGCTACAGGCCCTTGGTGTTCTCGTGTGGCACAACTTGCTGGTATTGATATCAATGTTAAACCATCAAAGGGCAGCTTAATCGCTTTTAATCATAGAATTTGTACTAATGTAATTCACCGCTTACACAAACCATCAGATGCAGATATTTTTGTACCACATGGTACTGTAACTATTCTAGGTACTACCTCAATTGATTCAGATCCTGATGATAACAGCACATCTCAAGAAGAAGTTGAGTGTATGATGAAGATAGGTGAAGCTACCTTTGAAAATTTACGTGATTATAGAATTTTAAGAGTATTTGCAGGTTGTCGTCCTTTATATAGTGCAGGAAATAGTTCAGGTAGAAATGCTTCACGTGACTTTGCAGCTATTGATCATGGTAAAGAACATGGTCTTGCAAACTTTATGTCTGTTTGTGGTGGTAAATTTACAACTCACAGACAAATGGCTCAAAAAGTCTGTGATATGGTTTGTCCTGTTCTTGGTAATACAGCTAAATGTACTACTCATGAAGTCCCATTAATTGAAGAGCCAAGTGAACAATTAATGCAAAGAGCAAAAGCTGTATTTCCAAGTTATGCTGCTGAACTTGCAGAAAATAGACAAGGTGCACAAAGACTTGAACAATTAGTAAAGGATATTGAAAAAGACAATAAATTAGGCGAAATTGTTTGTGAATGTGAAAACGTATCACGTGCTGAAATTAATGCTGTAGCAGAAGATTCTACCTCACACTCAATTTCAGATATTAGACGCAGAACTAGATTAGGTATGGGTACTTGCCAAGGAACTTTCTGTACTTATAGAGCTGTGGGCACAGTAAAATCTTTGAAAAAAGATTGGACTGAAGATACCTCTAAACTTTTTAGAGAGTTTTTAGAGGCTAGATGGAAAGGTATTAGACCTGTGCTTTGGGGCAATCAAATGCGTGATGTTGATCTTACACGTGGTATTTATGAAGTATCACTTAATATAAATCATGAGGAAAAAAAGCATGAGTAAGTCTGATGTTGTGGTTATAGGTGGTGGTATTTCAGGCCTTTTTGCTGCATGTTTAGCTGCTAAAAAGAAAAAATCTGTAACCCTTTTATCTTATGGTCAAGGAGCTCTTGCTGTAGCAGGTGGTATTATTGATATCTTTGGTTATGATCAAGATGGCAATATGGTAAAAGATCCACTAGAACATATCAAAACTCTAGCTTTACCACATCCTTATGCCAAAATAGGTGTAGATCATGTTAAAGAAGCTGTAGATGCTTTCTTAAACTTATGTAAAGAATCTAATTACCCATATTTAGGTAATATACGTGAAAATCAATTAGTACCAACAGCTATAGGTGGTTTTAAACCATCTTGCTTAACTCCTATGTCTATTGATACTAATCTATTTAAAAAATGTACAAAACTTGTAGTAGTTGATTTTGATCTACTCAAAGATTTCTATGCACAATTAATTGCAGAAGGATTTAGTAAAACTTGTCCAAACAAGCAAATTAGCACTATTACTGTTAAATTACCATATGAAACAGGTCCTCATTTTAGAGATGTAAGCGCTCTTGATGTAGCCCGTTTACTTGAAGACGATGTAAGTATCCTTAATGTAATTGAGCAGTTAAAGAGCAAGGCAAGTGCTGATACCTTATTTATTTTCCCTCCAGTAATTGGTGAAACACCAAATAATCGTGTTTTAAATAAATTAAAACAAGCCTTGTGTGGCAATGTTATTGAGGTTAGTGCTATTCCTCCTTCAGTTACTGGCTATAGAACAGATGCTATGCTAGTTAAAATTGCCAAAACTTTAGGTGTTGAAATTATTGAAAAAGCTAATGTCTTTTCTTGTGTTAAAGAGGGTACTCATTGTAAGAAGGTACTTACTCAAAATTATTCACATGTATATGAATATGAAGCTGATGAATTTATCCTAGCTACAGGTGGTATCTTTGGTGGTGGTACTGTTGCTCAAATGAGTAGAATGTTTGAGCCTATTTTTAATATTGAAATAGATGTACCAAAAGACAATCAACAATGGTCTTATCAATACCTATTTACTGGTAAGCCTCAACCATTTGCAACCTATGGTATCAATACAGATGAGAGTTTAAGACCTATAGATAGTAATAATCAATTACTTTATGACAATGTTAGAGTTGTAGGTCGTGCTCTTGGTGGTTATGATTTTTGCTATGAAAAATCAGGCAATGGTGTAGCAATTTGCTCAGCTTATCATGCTATAGCACAAATTTAAGGTGTCAAAATGGCTAAATTAAAATCAGATAATCCAGATCAATGTATCAGCTGTAATATTTGTCTTACAGCTTGCCCTGTTGCTAGAGCAACTCGTAAATATCGTGGTCCAAAATTAACAGGACCTGCTTTAACTCGTTTGCGCATGCTAATTGAAGATCAAGATCCAATGCTTCAATACTGCTCAAACTGCAAAAATTGTGATAGAGTTTGCCCATCTGGCACACCTATTTCAACTTTAAATATGAAAGCTCGTAGTGCTTATTATAAGAAAAATCCTCATACTTTAGCTGAAAAGATTTTGTCAAATAATGAGCTTATGGGTAAGACTATTACTTCTATACCATTTGCTAGTACTATCGCTAATTTGGGTATGAAAATTACAAAAGCAGCAGGCGCTTTTGAAATAGTAGGTATGAGCTCTAAAGCACCATTCCCAACTTATGCAAAAAAATCATTTAGCGCAATGTTTAAGTCAATTTCACAGCCTAAATGTGATAAAAAGGTACTATTCTTTCCTGGCTGCTATGTAAATTACAATGAGCCACAAGTTGGTGTAGATTTAGTCCATGTTTTTAATCACAACAATATTGAAGTTTTAATTGATGATAACTTTGTATGCTGTGGTTCACCTATGATTTCAGCAGGCTATATTGATAAGGTACAGCACAATGCTGATATCAACTCAAAAATACTTGCAAGTTATGCCAAACAGGGTATTGATATTATCACTACTTGTACTACTTGTGCTTTAATCTTAAAACAAGAATATGATGAGCTTTTTGAATTAGAAGCAGTAAAAGAATACAACGTACATATGTATGATGCTATTGAATACTTGCTAAATATGTATGAAAGAGGTGAACTTAAAACTGACTTTAAGACATTAAATAAAAAAGAAATCTATCACACACCATGTCATTTAAAGGTTCAAGGTTATGGTAAACCTACTCTTAAACTTTTAAATAAAATTCCTGGTGTTGAAGTAGTTGATGCGGATGCTGGCTGCTGTGGTCTATCTGGTATTTATGGATATAAGACCAATACAGCAGAAGTAGCAGCTATTGTAGGTTCTAAACTACAAAAGACTATTAAAGAATCTGATGCACATGAAGGTGTTTGTGAGTGTAATATTTGCAGATTGCAAATGCAAAATAATACAGGTAAAAAAGCCTATCACCCTCTACACACTATAAGACAAGCTTACGGAATTTAAACTCCATTAATAAAACATGAGGAAAAGTAAAATGACTAAATATGTAATGGCCCTTGATGCAGGTACTACAAGCAACCGTTGTATCTTATTTAATCAACAAGGACAAATCTGCTCAGTATCACAAAGAGCATTTACCCAATACTTTCCAAAACCAGGTTGGGTTGAACATGATGCTGACGAAATTTGGGCCTCAATGCTAGGTGTAGCTGTTGAGGCTCTAAATAAAATTGGTGCAACTGCCAAAGATATCGCTGCAATTGGTATCACTAATCAACGTGAAACCACTATTGTATGGGATAAAGAAACAGGTAAACCTATTTACAATGCTATTGTATGGCAATGTCGCAGAACCTCAGAATACTGTGATAGCTTAAAAGAAAAAGGTCTTACAGAATCATTCCGTGAAAAAACAGGTCTTGTTATTGATGCTTATTTCTCAGGCACTAAACTAAAGTGGATTTTAGATAATGTAGAAGGTGCAAGAGAAAAAGCTGCAAAAGGAGAGCTATTATTCGGTACTGTAGATACTTGGCTAATCTGGAAATTATCAGGTGGTAAAATTCACGTTACTGACTACTCTAACGCCTCACGTACAATGCTCTTTAATATCAATACCTTACAATGGGATAAAGATATTTTAAATGAGTTAAATATACCTGAAAATCTACTACCAGAAGTTAAAGAATCATCATGTGTTTATGGTCATAGTGATCCTGTATTCTTTGGTGAACCTATTGCTATAGCAGGTGCTGCAGGTGATCAACAAGCTGCTTTATTTGGTCAAACATGTTTTAATGCAGGTGAAGCTAAGAATACCTATGGTACTGGTTGCTTCTTATTATTAAATACTGGTAATAAACCTGTACTATCTAAAAATGGTCTAGTTACCACCATTGCTTGGGGTTTAAATGGTAAGATCAACTATGCCCTTGAAGGTTCTATCTTCGTAGCTGGTGCTGCTATTCAATGGTTACGTGATGAATTAAGAATTATTGATTCCTCAGCTGACTCAGAGTATATGGCTAGCAAGGTAAAAGATACTAATGGCTGCTATGTGGTACCAGCCTTTACTGGTTTAGGTGCTCCACATTGGGATCAATATGCTCGTGGTACTATAGTTGGTATTACTAGAGGTGTAAATAAATCTCATATTATTAGAGCTACACTTGAATCATTAGCCTTCCAAACCCATGATGTTATTTCAGCTATGAAAGCAGACAGTGGTATTGAGCTTAAGAGCTTAAAGGTTGATGGTGGTGCTAGTGCTAATAGCATGTTAATGCAAATTCAAGCAGATATTATCAATGCTCCTGTATTAAGACCTTCATGTGTTGAAACCACAGCTATGGGTGCTGCATATCTAGCAGGTCTTGCTGTAGGCTATTGGACAAGCAAAGAAGATGTAATACAAAATTGGCAAATTGATAAAGCCTTTAAACCATCAATTACCGATCAAGAACGTGAGCAAAAATTAAAAGGCTGGACTAAGGCTCTAAAATATGCTCATGGCTGGGCTAAAGAAGATTAATTAAAAATCTAATCAAATCTTTACTCTGGATATAAATTGATTAATTATTTAATGTGGTCTTTTTATAAAGACCACATAAGGATGGTTTTATGCTTCCATATATTGCAGAATTTGTAGGCACTATCATTCTTATTTTATTAGGTGGTGGTGTTGTAGCTAATGTTCTTTTAGATAAATCAGGCATGAAAGGTGGTGGTCCTGTACAAATCACTATTGCATGGGGTCTTGCTGTATTAATTCCTGCCTATATCTTTGGTGCAAGCTCTGGAGCTCATTTTAATCCTGCTTTAACTATAGCTTTAGCTTTTAATGGCACTTTCCCTTGGGCAATGGTACCAGGTTATTGTATAGCTCAAGTAGCTGGTGGTTTTGTAGGAGCCTTTTTAGTCTATATCCTATATAAAGGTCAATTTGATGCTACAGAAGATCCTGGTACTAAAAGAGGCTGTTTTTGTACAGCTCCTTCAGTTCCAAATCTAGCCCTAAACTTATTAAGTGAGGCCATTGGTACCTTTATATTAGTTTTTGCTATTCTAGGTATTGAAAGAGTACCAGGATTGGCTACTGGTATAGATAAAATATTTGTCTTTGGCATTATTGTATCAATAGGTATGTCACTAGGTGGTTTAACAGGTTATGCTATTAATCCAGCACGTGATCTTGGTCCAAGACTTGCTCATGCTTTAATGCCATTGAAAAATAAAGAAAAGAACAATTGGAAATATGGTTTAGTTGTACCTATTTTTGGTCCTATTGTAGGTGCTATTTTAGCTGTTGTAGTTTACAACGCAATTCCTTGGCAATAAAAACTTATAAAATTTATTTATAGTTTACATAGGCAAATATATAGGTATAGTAATTCAAATTATTTTATAATTACTATACCTAATTTTAATTTTAGCTCTTATTACACACAAGACTTTCAATTGCCTTAATCATAATATGAATAATAATAGTATGTACTTCTTGTATTCTATCTGCATAACCACTATGAGGTACTACTATAGCCACATCACACAGATCTTTCAGTGTACCTCCATCCTTACCTAACAAACAAATACTTTTCATACCACGAGTACGAGCAGCTTCAACAGCTTTAATAATATTTTTTGAATTTCCAGAAGTAGAAATACCTAAAAAAACATCTTGATTAAAACCCAAGCCTTCAATAAAGCGAGAGAAAACACTATCAAAACCATAGTCATTACCCACACAAGTTAAATGACTTGGATCGCAGATACATACAGCAGGTAAAGCTTGTCTATCGTTACGATAACGACCACTTAACTCCTCAGCAAAGTGCATGGCATCACACATACTACCACCATTACCAGCACTTATAATTTTACCTTGGTTATTGATAGAATCTACACAAATAGCTATAGCTTTTTCAATCAAAGCCTTAGTATCATCTTGCTTAATAAAATTTTCTAAAACACTCTTACTTTCAATAAGATCATCTAACACATTAAAAGATAACATATAAACTCCTATTTAACCATTTTTAACTTTATGCACCCATTCTAAATAGGCTGCTAAATCTTGTTTTAAATATTCATCTAATAAAAGTTTTTGCTCATGAGTAATTAAACTTAAAAGCTTTTGCTCTCTTTGCTCTTTTAAGCGTTTTTGATAGTCTTTTTTACCCTCATCCTCACCTTTGGACAAATATGGCATATTAAGCTCATTAGACCAAAAAGATAAAGCAATTTCATTACCCTCTGCATCTGTACTTTTATTTGCTAAAGCAAGCTCTAACATATTTTGTAAATGTAAAGCAGCTCTATCTTCCTCAACCTCCATAAGAGGTAACTTTATATTTTGTGGTCTTACCCATTTACTGCCACTAACTTGCTCTTGTGCTTCAAAATTAAATGAGCTTTGACCTCCCGTCATTGCTAAATATACTTCAGCTAGAATTTGAGCATCAAGCAAAGCTCCATGCATAGTACGACGTGAATTATCAATATCGTAAATGTTACATAAATTATCTAAGCTTGCTTGGTTATTTGGATTAATCTTACGAGCTAAAGTATAAGTATCTACAACTGTACACAATTCATTAATTTTTTTGTTAAAACCTATTAAAGAAAATTCTTTATCTAAAAATCCTGTATCAAATTTAGCATTATGAATTAAGAGCTCAGCACCCTCAACATATTTAATAAATTGCCCTGCAATATCTGCAAAAAAAGGTTTATCCTGTAGCATTTCATTTGAAATACCGTGCACAGCAAAAGCCTCTTCATCTATAGCTCTTTGAGGATTTAAATATATTTGTAAATTATTACCTGTGACCTTTCTATTAATAATTTCAACACAACCTATTTCAATAATTCTATGATCACCAGGAGTTCCATCATCTGATTTACCTGTAGTTTCTGTATCTAATGCAATTTGTCTTTTCAAACTCATAATATTACCTTTAATAAGCTAACATCCTCTGCTATTTTATGTTTTTTTGCTTAAAAATAGCAAATAAAATGCTTTTTATTTGCATAAAATTAAAATGCATATAACAACATTAATATCTGTGATATAGATCACAAATATGTAAAATAAACTTTTATGATTTACCATTATAAAATATACTTATAAAAATAATAATAATTTTTTTGTGATACAGATCACAATTATTAGCATACAAATAATACTATTTTGTCATATAAACTATATAATTTCTTTATATTCCAAATAGTTATTAAAAATAAACCAAAATTAAAATTTTATAGTATAATACAGCCACATAAAGTTTTCACTTTATGGTTTTTATAATTATGAAAGAAGTCTATTTATATACTGACGGAGCATGCCTTGGTAATCCAGGACCAGGTGGTTATGGTCTGATTTTAAAATATCAAGAGCATGAAAAGGAGTATTCAAAAGGTTTTAAGCTAACCACTAATAATAGGATGGAGCTTAAAGCTGCAATTAAGGGACTATCCCTACTGAAAGAACCATGCAAAGTTTCAATTTTCACAGATAGCCAATATGTAAAAAATGGTATTACTCAATGGCTTGAAGGTTGGAAATTAAAAAACTGGCATACTAAAGGCAAAACTCCTGTAAAAAATAAAGATCTTTGGCAACAATTAGATCAATTGTGTCAAATCCATCAAACTACATGGTTTTGGGTTAAAGGCCACGCAGGCCATCCTCAAAATGAGCGTTGTGATAAATTAGCTGTTATGGCTGCTAATAGTGATGATAAAATTATTGATACAGGTTTTTTGTCAGATGTTGAACAACCTACCACTTAAGTGGTAAAGATGGGGACTGATGATTAAGAAAACTATTTTGATGCTTTGTGGTATCTCTTTATGTGCTTTATCCTTTGTTAGTGCTTGCAGTGTTAATCCAAAAAATGAAGGCACTGCTCTTACTGTAAACAAGAAAGTCACAGACGAAAAGTACTCAGAATCAATATGGAATTCTAAACTTTTTGATGAATCACGTTTCATGCTTAATATTAAGCTAACAAAACAAGAGCAAAAGGATGCTAGAGTTTTAGCTAAATCCTTTAACTCACATATGGAAAACTCTGAGTTATTTTTATATCACCTTCTAACTGAGTTAAATAATAGAGATCTTCCACTAGAGCTTGCTGCCCTCCCTCTTGTTGAGAGTGGTTTTAATCCTCGTGCAGTATCACATGCAGGTGCTAAGGGTGTATGGCAATTTACAAGACAAACAGGTCGTAGTTATGGTCTAAAAAGAACTAATAACTATGATGATTTTTATGATTTTATAAAATCTACAGATGCTTCTTTACGTTATTTAGAGCATTTATACAAGCAGTTTAATGATTGGGATTTAGCTGTAGTTGCCTATCATCAAGGCGAATTTGGAGTCAAAAATAAAATAAAAAAAGCTAAAGCTCGTGGTGTAAAAAACATTAATGTAAATACTATAGGTTTATCTAAAGCTGCTAAACAATATTTAAGATATTTTCATGCTTATAGTAAGATCTTAGAAAAACCTGAAGATTTTGGTTTAAAACACCCAGATATAGCTAATCGTCCTGCTTTTAAGCGCATAGAAATTGCTGACAATATTCACTCTTTAGAGCAGCTTGCTCATTTATCAGGTGCTAATATTACAACCTTAAAACATTTAAATGCAGGTTTTTTAACTGACTCATTAAAAACACCTCATCATAATCATGTATTAGTACCAATTGAAAACGTAGCTAAACTTGAAGCTGCAATCAATCAAGAGTTATCAAAACGTTAATAAACTAAAAGGTTGAGTTTTAGGCTCAACCTTTTGTTTATAAAAATATAAACTTAACCTCTTACTTCTTCATATCTTCTTACCTTATTTAATCTAAGATACATATAAAATGTACTAATTAATTAAAAACTACAAGGTAGAATTTTCTACTTTAATACCCCAATTTTAATCTTTTAAAGATTTTTGATAATCTGCAATAAACTTTTCAATGCCTTGATCTGTTAATGGATGCTTTATCATTTGCTCAATAACTTTATATGGCACTGTAGCGATATCAGCACCTGCTAGAGCACATTCTGTTACATGTATAGGATGTCTGATAGAAGCACAAATAATTTGACAATCAATATTATTGATGGCAAAAATATCTGTAATAGTTTTGATTAAATCAACACCATTATGAGAGATATCATCAAGTCTGCCTAAAAATGGTGATACATAAGTAGCACCAGCACGAGCAGCAAGTAAAGCCTGATTAGCAGAAAAAATTAAAGTAACGTTAGTCTTAATACCTTCTGCCTTACATAACTTTACAGTTTTTAAACCCTCTACCGTCATTGGGATTTTAACAACCATATTAGGATGAATGGATGCAATTTCTCTAGCTTCTTTGATCATATCGCAAGCTTGAGTAGTAGTAGCCTTAACCTCTCCACTAATAGGACCATCAACAATTTTTGTTATTTCTTGTATTACTTCTTTAAAATCACGACCTTCTTTTGCTATTAAAGATGGATTAGTAGTTACACCACAAATAACACCTAAATCATTAGCCTTTTTAATATCCTCAATGTTAGCTGTATCTATAAAAAAACGCATATACTATTCCTTATTACACTTGATTGCTATATAAATTTACAGCACTGTTTATTTGCTATCATATTGATTTTATACTGTAAATACCTATAAATAAATGCTAAGGTTAAATAATATTAACAAGCTAGTAAAACTTACCAAATAGGTGCAAAAAAGCCTAGCATAGAACTAGGCTTTAACAATGTTTATTTATATGTAATATGCTATCTTCCGATAAGCTTTAAGAAGGCATCTTCATCTAGAATCTCAACTCCAAGCTCTGTAGCTTTAGTAAGTTTTGAACCTCCATCTTCACCTGCAATTAAAGCTGTAGTTTTCTTAGATACAGAAGAAGCCACCTTTGCACCCAAACTTTGTAAAATATTCTTTGCCTCAGTTCTGCCCATGCTAGATAAAGTACCAGTAATAACATAAGTATTACCTAATAATGGACTACCTTCTGCATTTTTATTACTTTCTTGCTCAAGCTCAATTAAATGCAATGGAGCATCTTCATTTATACATAAACTATTAATTACAGCTAAATTATGCTCTTCTTTAAAAAAGTCTACAATGTGAGAAGCTACTACAGGACCTACATCCTTTAGCTTTAATAAATCATCACAACTTGCTGTACTTAATTCTTTTATACCTTTGAAATTTGAAGCTAAAGTATAAGCTGTAGCTTCTCCAACCTCACGTATGCCTAAAGCATAAATAAAGCGATTAAATGCAATATGTTTTGACTTTTCGATTGCTTTAATAAGTTTTTTAGCAATGACTGAACCTAAAAGTCTTGCTTTTCTTTCTTCATTGCCATCATCTAATAATAATGTAGCTAAAGTGTTTTCATCTAAACTATAAATATCTGCAACTGTAGTTAAGATTTTATTATTAACTAATGCCTCAACATATTTACTGCCAAAGCCTTCAATATCCATGGCATTACGTGATACAAAGTGATTAATACGCTCAATTAATTGAGCTTGACACACTAAACCACCACTGCAGCGGGCAACTGCCTCACCCTCTACTCTTTCAATATAACTGCCACAACAAGGACAAGTGCTTGGGAAAACAATATCTTTTTCACTGCCATTACGCTCATTAATCAATGCTTTTGTAATTTGAGGTATTACATCGCCAGCACGTCTTACAATAACTTTATCACCAATTTTAAGTTGTAATCTTTTAATTTCATCTTCATTGTGTAAAGTAGCATTAGCAATGGTTACACCACCCACATACACAGGTTCAAGACGAGCCACAGGAGTTATAGCACCAGTTCTGCCAACTTGAAACTCAACATCTTTTAAAGTAGTAATTTCTTCTTGTGGTGGGAATTTATAAGCTATAGCAAAGCGTGGAACCTTAGCAGTAAAACCTAATTCTTGTTGTTTAGCTAAAGAATTAACCTTTAACACTACACCATCAATATCATAATTTAAACTATTGCGTATTGAACCTATATGCTCATAATATTGAGCAAGTCCACTTACACCTACAACTTTTTGTATGTTAGTGTTTACAGGTATGCCAAATTCTTTTAAAGCAAGTAATCTATCGTATTGAGTATCTGGTAAATTACCACCGATAACCTCACCTACAAAATAAGCATTAAAAGCAAGTGGTCTTTTAGCTGTAATTTTAGGATCTTGTTGACGCAACGAACCTGCAGCACCATTACGAGGATTAGCAAAAACCTTTTGACCTGTTTTTTTTGCATATTCGTTATAGCTTAAAAAACCATCTTTTGGCATAAAAACTTCTCCTCTAACATCTAAATAACTTGGTATATCTTTACCAATGAGCTGTAGAGGAATATTTTTAATAGTCTTAACGTTTAAAGTAATATCTTCACCAACTTTACCATCACCACGAGTAGCTGCTTTTACTAAAACACCATTTTCATAAATGATACTAACAGCTAAACCATCTAATTTAACCTCAGCACAATACTCTATATTCTTTTGCTGACATAAATTTTCTACTCTTTGATTAAAATCAACTAATTCATCATGAGAAAAGATATCACCTAAAGATAAAAGTGGTACTCGATGACTAACTGCATTAAAAGTATTTAAAATACCTGCTCCAACTTTTTGAGATGGGGAACTTGCTAAAATTTCATTACTATGTAAAGCCTCATAATCAAGTAAGTCCTTATAAAGCCTATCATAACTAGCATCAGGTACTAAAGGGTCATCATAAACATAGTAAGCTATAGCATATTCATTAAGCTTTGCCACTAAAGCTTGATATTCTTCATTATTAGTAATAGCCATTACTTACCCTCATCATATTTAGCCAAACCGTCAGCTAAAGAATTTAACATTTGCTCTGTTAAAATATTATGGTGATTATCTTCAATCACACCACCTAAACGTTCAGTTAAAATATTTGCAGCCATACGTAAAGCTTTAAAATACGCAAAACCTTTACCTTTTGGAGGTAAATTCATATAAATAGCAATAGCAGGTGTTGTATAACCTGTCATATCCTCAGGGAATGAGAATGGATCTTTTAAACTACAGATACGAAAAACTTCATCTTTTCTAAGCTCTGGTTGTTCATATACATAATAAATATTTAACTCGCCATATAAAAAACCAAACTCTTGAGCGATTTGAGCAATATCTTCACCTTTAAAAGGTTTATCAGCAGGAGCTACAATATTAATTTCATAAATATCTTTCCATGGGTTAGAAGTATCTTGACTTGACGATACTATACCTAAAGGACGGATATTACTTTGACTTGCACTTGGATCTTTTCTTAGGTTATAGGTTTGCTTAGTTTTTTTATTTTCAGTAGAAACAATACGCACCTTACCTATTTGATCAGAGTTTCTAATTTCCTGATCTTTTTTATCATTTTTAGATAATTTTCGTGTTTGTGGTTTATTTGAAAACCACAGGCCATGCACTAAAAATACAATAATTGCTATGGCACCTATAAGTAAAACTATAGCACTAGGATCACTAAATGACATTTTTAACTCCTACTTGATCATAAGCTATAAATTTAAGTTATTTACAGTATTTAAGCAAGTGCTTAACGGCAAAAAGTTATTTTAAGTTCAAATAATAGCAAAATTTATCTATGATAAACTTAGTTTAAATTAAATAACATATAATCAATTTATTAATGAATTGCAATTATAAGCAACTTTTTGCATTAATTATATTTATTGAGTAATTAAACTTATATATGTTTAAATGTACATAAGTTAAACTCAAATAAAAATAACAAAATAATTAGCTTCTATTTATTAAAATGCTAATACATTAAAAGTTTTTAGATATGTAAAGAGGTTAAAATAACGATGAATTTTTGTAAAATATAACTTTAGAGTCAGATAGTTAGTGCTATATTATTTATAACATTTTTAAACTTTAATTTTTAATAGGCTATTGCTCATGATAAATGTATTTGAACATAAAAAAATAAATATAATCAATATCTTTTCTTATCTAACAGATGGTATTAAATTAGCTTTTTGTAAGCAAATAAGACCTTATATTATTATCCCTATTTTAGCTAATATTTTACTCATTGGACTTGCTGTAATTATATTTTTTACTTTTGTATCTTCATATATTTCAGGTATTCTACTAGGCTTTTATGACAATGGCTTTTTACTATTTCTATCCTATATAATTACAGCCATTTTATCTATAAGCTTATTATTGCTTATGATCTATTATTTCTCTACTCTTTCTATCATCATAGCTTCGCCATTTTATGGTTTTTTAGCTCAAAAAATTGAGGTAATGTACACTAACCAAGCTCCTATTGATGAAAGTTTTGCAGCTATTTTTAAAGATGTACCTAGAATTTTAAAAAGAGAGCTTGATAAACAAATTTATTTTATCCCTCGTGCTATTGTATGTTTAATCATAACTTTGATACCTGTAGTTAACTTTATTTCTCCTTTATGTTGGGTATATCTAACTTCAAAAATGGCAACTATACAATTTACTGATTATGGTTTTGACAATAATAAAATAAGCTTTGCTGACATGAAAAAAGCTTTAAATGCAAATAAACTATCTTCATTAAGTTTTGGTTTTATTATTATATGTACTATGGCATTACCTTTTATTAATCTTGTAGTACCTGTAATAGCTGTATGTGCTGGCACATTATATTTTTTAGATCTTCATGGATTTAATATTCAAAATAACTCAAACAAACAAAATTTAAAAAAGGTTGAGGAATAAATAAAATGTATACTCTATCAGGAATAATAGCTGCAGAAGGTATTGCTGCAGGACCTGCTTTTTTTATTGAGCAAAATCAACAACCTGATTTAATCAAGGATAATGTCAATTTTGATAGTCAAGCTGAGATAAATTTATTTTTACAAAAACAAAAAGAATTTTCTAATCGCTTATATCATGCTATGACAGGACCTGCTCCTGATAGTGTTCGTGATTTATTTGGTGCTGCTACAGGTTTTATTTCTGATAAAAAAAATACCACAGAAATAATTAAGCTTATACAAGATGGAGTTAGTGCTAGTTCTGCTTGTAATACTGTCTTTTTTGAAAGATTAAAACCATTTAGTCAATCTAATGATCAAGAAATAAAAAAGCTTAGTCGTGAACTTTCAGCATTAACAGCCGAATTTATCGCTTCTTTAAACAAAAGCAATCAAGCAAGTATTCATAATACTGTGCTAAAAGAGCGTTGTGTAATTGTAGCTAAAAACTTAACACCAGCCTCATTGCTTTGTCTTAGAACTGAATACATCTCTGCTGTTATTTTAGAAGAAGGTTTAGCCTCAGGACATTTAGGTGCAGTATTACGTGAGCTTAGAGTTCCTGCTATCTTTGGAGTACAAGGAGCTCTGCAAATTAAAGCAAATACACATGTATTAGTTGATGCCATCAACGGTCAAATCATAGTAGAACCACCTTATGATACTTCACAAAAAATGCTGTTAAACACCTCTTACTATGATCAGTTCTCAGATGAAGATAGTTCTAATATTATCTGTGTTTCAAGTGCTGTAGGTGCTTCTAAAGATTATGATGCTAATTTAAATTATGCTAAATATGGTATAGGTCTATTACGCTCTGAATTTTTATTTTTAGGCGATGAAGTTGAACCTAGTGAAGAGCAAATGATTATTGCCTTTAAAAATATCTTTGAAAAAATACCTCAACAAGCCCCAATTAAAGCTCGTACTTTTGATTTTGCTGAAGATAAAAAACCAAACTTTGCTATAGATACAGATGATACAGGGCCACTTAAAGATTATGGTGCTAAGGTTAGTACACGCTTGCTTAAAAAGCAATTAAGAGCTCTTTTGCAAGCAGTTAAAAACCGCAACATTACTATTGTATTTCCTTTAATAGTACGCATATCAGAAGCTAAATATTTAAATGCCCTTGTTGCAAGTGTTTACGATGAGCTTATGCAGGAAGGTAAAGAACCTTGTGATTTTGAAGTAGCTTTAATGATAGAAACACCTGCAACCGTATTATCAGCAGCAGCTTTTGCTAAATATACTTCACAATTTATCATAGGTACTAGCTCTCTTGCACAATATGCTTGTGCTCCTAGACCATATGATCAATCATTTACACCTGCTTTAGCTAAAATGATAGCTCTTGCTTGTAAAGCAGCGAATGATGCTAAAATACCTATTTGTATTGCAGGTCGCTTTGCACATCGTAGTGAGCTTTTAGCTTTTTTTATCCATCTTGGTATGACCTCTATTACTGTAGATAGCTCATCAATAGCTAGAATTAAATCTTGCATTGATAAATTTAATTTAGATAATAAAAACTATTTTAATCTTACAATCTATGATAATGTTATGTCCTTATCATCAGGTAAAGAATTAAATGCTCTAGTTGAAAAACTAAATCTTGAGGGATTTTAATATGGGTTTTTTCTCACATCTTTTTCATAGTTCAGATTCAGAAGAAAAAGGTGATATTACCTTGTATGCTCCTGTAACTGGAACTTTAATACCTTTAAGCGAAGTGCCTGATATTGTAATTTCTGAGCGTGTTATAGGTGAAGGTATAGCAATTTATCCAGAAGAGGATACTATCTTATCACCTTGTGCAGGTACTATTAATCGCATTATAGCCTCAAAATCAGCCTTTTCTATTAAAGAAGAACATGGTATTGAAATTTATGTAAGTTTTGGTATTCATGCTTATGAACTGGCAGGAGAAGGCTTTAGTACTCTAGTTAATATTGGAGATAAAGTAGATGTAGGTACACCTATCTTAAAAATAGATAGATTAAGTATAGCCAATAAAATTAAATCAGCTCTAAGCTCTGTTATTGTGGTAAATAATAAAGAAAAAATTTTAAAAGTCACCTCAGCCTCTGGTAAATGTGTCGCAGCTAAAACTCCAATTAGCTGGATCTTAATGAATGACTCTAGCAAAACTAATAATTAAATAATAAGTTGATGAGGTTAAACTCAACTAATGAACTTCATCAGCTAAATACAGTAAATAAGAAATAATTTCTAGCAAGTAGATGTTTACTATAATTAAAACTTGGAGACAATATGAGTGCTGCTTTATTGATAGATGCTGAAAATATTCCTGCAAAATATGCAGATAATATTATGAAGTTTGTAAATCAACACACATACATCAAATATAAGCGCTTATATGGTGATTTTTCAAGCAATTGTCTTAATGCATGGAAAAATGCTTCTATAACTTACAAACTTGAACCTATACAAATTTTTCATTTAATTAAAGGTAAAAATACAGCCGATATTGCTCTATGTTTAGATGCTATAGAAATAGCAATACAAGATGATAGTGTTGATACTTTTATTATAGTAACCTCAGATAGTGACATGACTGTAATTATAAATAAACTCTCTAAATATCAAAAAAAAGTAATTTTACTAGGACAAGATAATACACATGAGCTTTTAATTAAAACCTGTGATAATTTTATAAATTTAACCACTCTTGAAGAAAAGCAACAAGAAAATAAAGGACAAATAAAAACCTCAACTTTCCAACTTAAATAATAGTTAAAAGTTAAGTTAAAGCTAAGCCCTTAGCGACTTTAGCTGCTCTTTAAAT